>DATKWP010000490.1:0-3087 GCA_035529535.1 Anaerolineae bacterium
CGTGTCTCTCAGCGCGGCTTGTTAGGGAGCACCGACACATGGTCATACTCCAGAGGATTCCATCGCCCTGGCGTTTCTGGCCAACGGCAACCGGGCCTTTGTGGGGGCCATGGTGGTGACTGACGTACGCCTACACCAGCGCCTCTGATCCTGCCGATCTGGTTCGCTGGACGGGTGGGAAGTTCGAATGCACTCATCTCAAATCTCTGGCGGCTGTGCAGGTGCCGTTGGAGGCCTTCATGGCGGCCAAGCAGGAGATGGGTGACTGGTCTGGTGGGCCTCGTGCCCAACCCTGGGACATCAAGACCTGGCCGAGATGCACTACAACAGGAGATCGTGAAGGGCACAAAGCTATCGGTACTGGGTGTTGGTTGGCCGTGAAGAATCGGGACAACGTAGGCACCTGCCTACTTAGCTGACTACGCAGAGCAGGTGGATCGTGGATCTGGAAGCCCTGCGGGAGGAGATCAAGGATGGATTTCAAAGAGGCCCAGAGCAAGTACTTCGAGCTAAAAGGCCGGCTGGACGCCGGGGCTCTGACCCCCGGTCAATTCAGTGATGAGGTGGCTGGTATTCGTGTCCAGGATGACCAGGGCCGGTACTGGGCGCTTGATGCGGCGACAGGTGGCTGGCTTCAGTATGACGGCACGAAGTGGGTTCCCGAGCGGGCTCCAGGCGGTGTCCCTCCAGCTGCGGGACCGCCCGCCCGTGCGGCACGATCCCCGAAAGGCGGGCGGAGTCCGGTGCTTCTGATAGGTGCCTTGGCCGTGGCCGCCCTGCTTTGCCTGGTGGCTCTTGGCGGAGCCGGGCTCATCCTCACCCGCGGAGGAGGGGATACGGGTGGGACGGAGGATCCTGCCGCCATCAGCCAGGTGGAAGCCGAGAGGATTGCTCACGATCTGATCGCCGATCAATTCCCTGACCTCGAGGATGCCGAGAAATCAGTGGGCAGCTATGAGAACCCGGCGGGGACCAAGTTCTGGACGGTCACGTACCGCAAGGATGCCCAGGCTGAGTTGGAGGGCGTGACCTACGAGATCCCCAATATTGTCATCATCTCGGTGGACAAGGATACGGGAGAAGCGATAGCCGCGGTCTCGGGCTGAGAGGTCTTTGCGACACGCAGCGGATGCGGGTACCTCGTCGCCCGTGGGGTAGGGGGGTGCACAAATGGGCTCATCCTATCTGTTCTGCTCGATGCAGCGAACCAGGTGCGGGGCCAGATGGACAGCCAACCGTTGGGAGGCTCCCGTCCGACAACGAAGTGGGTCCCGCAGGAATACGTGCAACATGGATGTTTGTTGACCGTGGCGTCGGATGCGCTACCCGGCGAGTACGTCATTGAGGTAGGCATGTGCGATGCCGGCATGCCGGACTATCTACGGCTGGCTATGGTCGCTTCTGCGGGTCATGTACTGGACAACCGCATCGCCTGAATGTGGTCATACGAGCAGAGAGCTGGCGTTGCTCAATCCCCCATCGTGCACGGGGCAAGCCGTGGGGCGGCGAGCATGCACCCCGCCAGTTCAGACCCGGGAGACCTCGGAGTGCTGATAGGACGTGCGGAGTACAGTACGTTGAACTGTGGCGCTGTGCAGCCTCGCGCGCGAAATACGCCCTGGAGCAATGATCTTCGAGTTCACGACGGGGCCAGGGATGGGTGGTAGCCTGAAAGGGGCCTTGCTGCCATTGGTCTGCCCGGCGCGATCGCGCCTGTGCGGACCCGAAGTCCATGAGAGCTCATGAAGGGGCGAGACTAGCCAATGTCGGCACTACTATGATGGTGGGATCATGGCCTTTGAATTCCCCGGTTGGCCGAGGCAGTCTACCCCTGCTGGTCATTGTGCTTGCCCCCCTCTCCGGCCTCTGGTGGTCCTGATCGAGGTTGCGGTAATCTTGATGCCGGGTGACAGTGTTCGGGACGCCGGAGCCAATTACCAGACTGGGTGAGCGCGGGGTGCTTCGCGAACAGACGGTCATGTGATTCAAGAGGTGCGGGGGGTGGAGGGTAGCGTTGCGAGGACAGCCAAAGCGTGGTATCGTTCTGCAACGCTCGTCCCACTGCAATCGTGAACAGTAGCCAGGAACGCAGGGCAAGACGACCGGAAAGGAGCCCGTTTGGTGCCAAATCGCCGCAAGATGCTCTCTGCAATCGTAGCGCTCTTGGCCCTGGGTATGCTGGCCTGCAGCATGGACATTGGCGGGGAGGGTCCCAGCAAGCCCACCGTGGAGATAGTCTCCCCCGCGAGTGGTGCCCGGGTGGCGGTGGGACAGGAGCTGGAGGTGGAATACCGCGCCACCGATGCCGTTGCTGTGGTCCGCGTTGAGCTGGAGGTTGAGCGGCAGATAGTGGAATTGCAGAGCAGTCCGACAGCCGAGGGGCAACCTTCGCTGACTGGCATTCTGCGTTGGACGCCCACCACGGCCGGTGTCCATACACTCCTGGTCTACGCCTATAACCAGGATGGGGTGAGCAGCGATGGCGTGGGGGTGGAGATCATCGTTGGTGAGGGTGGAGCGCCGGAGGCCACGGCTACCCAGCTGGGTGAGGCGCCCACAGAACCGATGGCAACCGTCGCCTTGTCGGATGATTTCAGCGACGCCGGCAGCGGTTGGGCCGTGTCGTCCGAGGACACATACCAGCTGGGATACGAAGGTGGCGAGTACTTCATCGAGCACATACAACGGAACGACGCGTCCCGTTGGCAGACGTATCCCGACTACACCTTCTCTGACTTCACGGCCGAGGTTGAGGCGCGCTTCGATACGGAAGACGAATACGTGGGCGCCGCGCTAATCTGGCGCTGGCAGGATAATGACAATTTCTACCTCTTCAGGATTCGCAACACCGGCGAGTACGACCTAAGAAAGCGTGTGGAGGGCGAATGGCAGACCCTGATCCCTGCGACCAGTTCCCCGCACATCAGTAGCGGCATTGCCACCAACAGGCTGAAGGTGACTGCGGTAGGCGACTTGATTCAGATCTACGTCAACGACCAGCACCTGGCCGATTTCACCGACAGCTCCTTGGACCAGGGTAGGATCGGACTCTACGCCTCGGTGTTTACGGAATCGCCCATCACGACG
>DATKWP010000491.1:0-2658 GCA_035529535.1 Anaerolineae bacterium
CAAGCAGTTCGCCATCGGCATGGCCGGGCTGGAGGGACGAGAGCGAGAGTTGACGCGCAACCTCTCCGGTGGCTGGAAGCAGCGGCTGGCGCTGGGGGCCGCCATCCTCCACGAGCCGGAGATGCTGTTCCTGGACGAGCCAACCGCTGGGGTAGACCCCATTTCACGGCGGACCTTCTGGGACCTGCTGTACCGCCTGGCAGAGGGTGGGACGACCATCTTCGTCACGACGCACTACATGGACGAGGCGGAGCACTGCCAGGCCCTGGCGTTCATCCACGGTGGGCGTATCATCGCCCGAGGGTCGCCCGAGGAGATCAAACTGCACAAGATGCAGGGCCAGGTGTTGGAGATTGACTGTACGCAGCCCGACGTGGCGATCAGCCTCCTTCGGCAAATGGACCTATTTGAGGAGGTGGCGCTGTACGGCGCGCTGATCCACGTGGTGGCCGAAGGGGTCACGGAACACAAGCCTCGCATCGCCCAGGCCCTGGCCGAAGCCGGCGTCCAGGTGCGCAGTGTGGACGTTATCGCGCCGTCGCTCGAGGACGTCTTCATCTCCAACGTGCGGAATCATGTAGTAGAGGAATGAGTAAATGAGTATATGTGGCGAATGGCGAATCGCAAATCGCGGATCGCAGATCGCAAACCACGCAACACGCAACACACAACACGTTTCACGTTTCACGTTTCACGTTTCACGTTTCACGTTTCACGTTTCGCGTTTCACCTTTCACGTTTCACGTTTCACGTTTTGTTCATTGTTCCTCATTTTGGTCGCCTGTTCCAGCCCCCAAACGAACGGCCCCATCACCGCCTCGGGGTTCATCGAGGCTGAGGAGGTGGCGGTGGCGTCGGAGTTGGGTGGGCGCGTGGTCGAGTTGCCGGTGAGCGAAGGGGACGAGGCCGGGGCTGGGCAGGTGCTGGCGCGGCTGGACGGGACGCTGCTCGAAGCCAGGAGCGCCGCCGCGCAGGCAGCGCTGGACGTGGCCCAGGCGGGGCTGGCCCAGGCGCGGGCGGGGGCGCGCCCGGAAAGCATCCGGCAGGCGGAGGCTGCGCTAGCCCAGGCGGAGGCCGCTCGCGACGGAGTCTACCAGGCCTGGCAGGATGCGCTCGCCATCCGGGACAATCCGCAGGAACTGGATGCCCAGATCGCGCTGGCTCAGGCACGGGTGGCGGCGGCGGAGGCTGCGCTGGCCCAGGTAACCGCGCTGAAAGACGCGGCCGAGATCGCCAACGACAACTTTGCGGAGGGAATGGAGGCGCTGGACGAGGCCAGGGAGCAAGTGAAGGACATCCCAGAGCCTCTCCGCCCGCGCATGCCGTCGCCACCCCTGGACTTTCACTTGATCCCCAACGCCTACTGGAAAGCGTGGGTGGGGGTCAACAGTGCCCAGGCCGGGCTGGACGGAGCGCAGGCGGCGCTGCGTGACCTCTACGCCATGCGCAGTAACCCCCAGGCACTGAACGCCCAGGTAGATGCGGCCCAGGCGCAGTACCGGTCGGCTGAGGCTGCCGTCCAGATGGCGCAGGCCCAGTTAGATGCACTGCGCGCCGGTGCGACCGCAGAGGAAATCGCCGCCGCCGAGGCCCAGGTCGAACAGGCCCAGGCTGCGCTCGACACCCTGATCGTGTTGCGCGACAAGTTGACCATCACGGCGCCGGTGGGCGGGTTGGTCCTGGAGCGCAGCATTCACGCCGGAGAACTGGCCGGGCCGGGGGTGACCCTGCTCACGCTGGGCGACCTGGACCAGGTGACCCTGACCGTGTACGTGCCGGAGGACGAGTTGGGACGTGTGCTCATCGGCCAGCAGGTGGAGGTGCGGGTGGACAGTTTCCCGGAGCGGGCGTTCCAGGGGCGCATCGTCGCCATCGCCCAGGAAGCAGAGTTCACCCCGCGCAACGTGCAAACGCAGAAAGAGCGCGTGAACATGGTCTTCGCCGTGGATGTCTCGATCCCCAACCCCGACCATGCCCTCAAGCCAGGCATGCCGGCAGATGCGGTGATTGTGGTGGAGGAGCGGTAGGATGAGCAAATCGGCAAACGGCAAATGGCAAATGGCAAATCGCAAGCCACGCAACGCGCAACACGCAACACGTTTCACGCATCACGCATTACGCATTACGTTTTGCTCATTGTTCATCCTCCTGACCGGCTGTGGAAACGACGTGGCCAATGGGCCGATTATGGCTTCCGGGTTCATCGAGGGCGAGGAAGTAGTCGTCGCGCCGGAGACGTCGGGCCGCATCGCCGAGGTACTGGTGGACCGCGGGGACGCGGTGCGTACAGGCGACGTATTGGTCCGCCTGGACGATGCGGTGTTGCAGAGCCAGCGATTGGGTGCGGAGGCGGGGCTGGCCGCGGCCCGCGCCGACCTGGCGTGGGTGCTGGCCGGTGCCCGGCCGGAAGAGGTCGCCGCGGCGCGGGCCGCGCTGGCCCAGGCGCAGGCACAGCGGGATGGGGCGGCCCAGGCCGTGATCAACGCCCGCCAGGCGATCACCAACCCCCTCTCGCTCGACGCCGAGATTGACGCCGCCCGTACCCAGGTGCACCTGGCCGCACAAAACGTCGAGCTGGCCAAGGCGAACCTGGCGGAGACGGAACTGAAGCGCAACGTCTATGCCGACCAGGGGGGAGACGTGGAGCGCAGTTGGGAC
>DATKWP010000492.1:0-5727 GCA_035529535.1 Anaerolineae bacterium
AAGATGGTGCGCAGCACGTTAAGCATCGGTCCGGCTCCCTGGACGCTCCCGCTGCCAGAACTGGTACCAGCGGCGCGGGCGTTTCTCCTCCCGCAAGTCGGCCTGCAGCCGCTCCTCGCCCACGATGCGCACGAACGCCTCCTCCAGGTCGCCCGCCCCGGTCTGAGCGATGATGTCCGCCGGTGCCCCCACCGCCTGCAAATGCCCCCGGTGGATGATGGCGACGCGGTCGCACAGCCGCTGTGCCTCGCTCATCAGGTGGGTCGAGATCAAGACGCAGCGCCCCTCGTCGCGGAAACGGGCGATGAGCGCCCGCACCTTGCGCGTGCTCATCACGTCCAGGCCACCGGTGGGCTCGTCGAGGATGACGTTGGGTGGGTCGTGGACCAGTGCCTGCCCCAGGATCACCCGGCGGCCCATGCCGGCGGAAAAGCCCTCCGTGCGCCGGTCGGCGAAATCGGCCATCTCCAGCATGTCCAATACGTCCGCCACCCGCCGCTCCAACGGCGGGCCGTCCAGGCCGTGCAGGCGGCCGTAGAAGCGCAGATGCTCGCGCGGGGTGAAGCGGGCGTACAGGCCCGCCGTCTCCACCAGCAGGCCCACGCGGGCGCGCGCGCGGGCGCTCGCCTTACGTACGTCCAGCCCATCCACCAGGGCGGTGCCGGCGGTCGGCTCCAGTACGGAGGCCAGCAGCCGCAGCAGTGTCGTCTTGCCGGCGCCGTTGGGGCCCAGCAGGCCAAAGACCTCGCCGTCGTAGCAGGTGAAGGACACTGCGTTCACTGCCACTAGCCTCTGGAAGCGCTTGGTGAGTCCCTGGACCTCGATCACGACGGCAATTATAGGGCAAGCGGCGGGAGACGCAAGCCCCCCGCCCTGTAGCAGCCTCGTAGTGACGACTCTAGTCGTTGTGCGGCGGAAAGAGCGACTGAAGTCGCCACTACGAACGCGCCGCATTACGTGGTTGTGCTCTCAGTCACCACGTTCACCAGCCGGCCCGGCACGTAGATCGCGCGCGCCACGCGGTGGCCGTCCAACTGGCGACGCACGCCGGCGCACTCCAGCGCCCGCTGGCGGGCCTCCGCCTCGCCGATGCCGGCAGGCACCGTCAGTTTGTCCCGCACCCGGCCGTCCACCTGCACGATCAGCGTGATTGTCTCCTCGGCCACTCCGGGCTCCTCCCACACGGGCCACGCTTGCTGGTGGACGCTATAGGGGCCGCCCAGCCGTGCCCACAGTTCCTCGGCCACGTGGGGGGCGAAAGGGGCCAGCAGCAGGACGAAGATGCGGATGGCCTCGGCCAGTTCCCCCGTGACGCCGTGAGTCCGGCGGTAGGCGACCAGGTCGTTCAGATACTCCATCAGCGTGGCGATGGCGGTGTTGAACTTGAAGGCCTCGACGTCGGCGGTGACGGACTGGACGGTGTGGTGGATGGTGCGGGACAGGTGGGTGGGCGTGGGTGAGCGGTCACCGGCCCCCACTACTGTGGGGCCTTCACTGCGTGGGGGGCTTGCCGGGTGGGCGGGCGTGGGTGGGCTGTCACCCGACCCCCCACTACGTGGGGGGCTTGGGGTGGAGGCGACGGCGTTGGCCAACCGCCAGAAGCGCTGCAGGAAGCGCCTGGCGCCGACGACCCCCTCCTCCTCCCAGATGGTGTTGTTCTCGAAGGGGGCCATAAACAGCAGGTAGACGCGCAGCGCGTCCGCGCCGTAGGTCCCGGCGACGGCGTCCGGCGTGACGACGTTGCCGGCCGACTTGGACATGCGGCGCACCTGGCCGCTATCCAGGTCGCGGGCGTGCATGACCCCCTGGCTGCGCAGCACCGGGAACGGCTCACGGAAGGGCACCAGCCCGGCGTCGGCCATCACCTTGGTCCAGAAGCGCGCGTACAACAGGTGCATCACGGCGTGCTCCGCGCCGCCCACGTACAGGTCGGGCGGCCCCCACTGGGCCAGCGCCTGTGGATCGAAGGGGCCCTGCTCATAGTGCGGGCTCACGAAGCGCAAAAAGTACCAACTGGAGCAGGCGAAGCCGTCCAGGGTGTCCGTTTCGCGCCGGGCCGGGCCGCCGCACTGCGGGCACGTGGTGTGGACGAACTCGGGCACGTTGGCCAGTGGAGAGCGGCCATCGTCGCCCGGCAGCCACTCCTCGACGTGCGGCAGCAGGACCGGCAAGTCGCGCTCCGGCACGGGCACGGTGCCACATGCGTCGCAATAGACGATAGGGATCGGCGCGCCCCAGTACCGCTGGCGCGAGATCAACCAGTCCCGCATGCGAACCTGCACCGTGCGGCGGCCAATGGACTGCGCTTCCATCCACTCCGTGATCCGCGTCGCCGCCTCGCCGGAGGGCAGCCCATCCCACGGGCCGGAGTTGACCATCGTACCGGGGCCGGTGTAGGCGGCGGCAAGCGGCTGGCCGTCCCAGCCCGGCGGCGCGATGACAACGCGGATGAGGGGGATGAGTACATCCCTTGCATCCGGGGCCGCGATGGCGTGCCGCGCGGCGAAGTCAAAATCCCGCTCGTCGTGTGCGGGCACCCCCATGATCGCGCCGCCACCGTAGCCCATCAGCACATAGTCGGCCACGTAGACCGGCACGCGCGCGCCGTTGACCGGATTGATCGCGTACGCGCCGGTAAAGACCCCGTCGCGCCCGGCCTGTACCCGTTCCACCTCGCTGCGGCGCGCGGCAGCCTGGCAGTAGGCCGTCACTTTTGCGCGCTGCTCCGGCGTGGTGATGGTGGATCGCTCTGATCCGGCCACCAACGGGTGCTCGGGGGAAAGCACGGCGAACGTCATGCCGTAGACGGTGTCGGGCCGGGTGGTGTAGATCGTGAACCGCGCTGCGGTGCCTTCCGCGGATTGTTCCAATCCGGCCGCCATTTCGAACTCGACCCCTTCGCTGCGCCCGATCCAGTTGCGCTGCATGGCCAGCACGTGCTCGGGCCAGTCCAGCGTCTCCAGGTAGGCCAGCAGTTCGTCGGCGTAGGCAGTGATGGTCAAGTACCACTGCTCCATGTCACGCTTGTAGACCCCCGCGTGGCCGCGCCAGCACACGCCGCCCGACTCGACCTGCTCGTTGGCCAGCACGGTCTTGCAGGCCGGGCACCACCACTGGCGGCCCGCCGCGCGGTAGGCCAGTCCGCGCCGGTACAACAGCAGGAAGAAGAACTGGGTCCAGCGGTAAAACTCGGGCGCGCTGGAATTGATCTCGCGCTCCCAATCGTAGGAGCAGCCGATCAACGTCATCTGGCGGCGGTAGTTGGCCGCGTAGCGGGTCGTCGTCTGGCGGGGATGAAACCCTTTGCGGATCGCCTCGTTCTCCGCCGGCAGGCCAAAGGCATCCCAGCCCATGGGGTGGAGTACGGCGTCCCCTTTCATGCGGTGATAGCGCGAGATGACGTCGCTCGGCACATAGTTGCGCCCGTGGCCCACGCTCAGGCCGTCGCCGGAGGGGTAGGGGAAAAATTCCAGGCAGTAGAACGTGCGCGCATCCTCTACAGGCGTGGGGGTGCGGTAGATGCCTGTTTCAGCCCAGCGCGCCTGCCATTTGGCTTCAATGGCCTGGGGATCGTATTCGTCAATAGGTCGTTCGTCTGCGCCTTCCATTTCTGTCCTCCTCTCAGAGTGGCCCTGGACAACCGGAGAGGAGCACAATTCATCCTCCCGGTCTACCGGGCGCTGGGAGCCGGCCTGGCCGGCCCGGCGATTGACGGTGGGGTACGCTTCGTAAGCCCCATGGAACACCTCCTGTAAATGCACTATGAAACGAAAAAGCCTCCCGCTTGGGGAGGCTTGATGTGACCCGATGCCGTAAGGTGAGCCTGGTGCAGCACCCTCCCAAGCGTAACTACCTTCTCCCGAGGAGAAGGTTGCCGCTAAGGAGGCTATTCAACGCGTTGGCAAAAGGTATAAACGTCATCACTCGTTCTTCTCAGCAACTCGATCAAAGCTTACGTACATTCTACCACAGTTTGGAAATGGAAGCAAGTCCTGCCGGGCCACTTTTGTCTCCTTTCCACATTGGGTTGTTTGACCATTCACAGAATGTGGTATATAATCAGGCTGTGAGGTCTGCTGAGGGCGGGATCTTGACACTGTGGCTTCTCTCCATCGCGTTCCCCCTATATCAATAAGATACGGCCGTCTCGTCGCCTGCCTTGTTGGGAGAAGGCAGTATCCGCGTTGCACCTGCCAGCGTCGCTCTGACGAAAGGAGGTGGTTGATCGCCAGGACGTTGATCGAACTCCAAGGCCACGAAAGTTGCTAGCCATCGCACCGATTCTCTGAGTTGGGTATACCAAACAAGGAGGGAAAAACATGTCTCGCATTTTCCACAGAGCGCTACTCTTGACCGTCGTCTTGAGTATAGCGCTGATAAGTCCGGTGCTTGCCCAGCCCCCCACTGCCCAGGTACAACGTCCTGCATCGGCCGTGCGGGCAGGCGACTTGAGCCCGGCTTACACCGACCCCCAGGTAGGGCAGCCTGCTGTTGCACATGTTCCGGCGTTGGCGCCGAGCCAGGTGGTGACCATCACCGTCCTGCACACCAACGACTTCCACGGCAACCTGGAACTCGCCGGGAGTAACCCCGGCATGGCGCGGGTTGCGGACGTGATCAACGACGTGCGGGCGAGCGTGGGCGCAAGTAACGTTGTTCTGCTTGACGCAGGCGACATGATGCAGGGGACCCTGCTGTCGAACCTCTTCCAAGGCGAGTCCACCATTGACGTGTACAAGGCGCTCGGTTACAACGCTGTCACCTTCGGCAACCACGAGTTCGACTGGGGCCAGACGGTGCTGATCAGCCGCACGGTACAGGCGGCTACACCGGAGCCCGATAGAGGTACGTTTTCCTTTGTCTCGGCCAACATCGTCGTCAACGACACCGGTTCGTGCGATACGGCTGGCTGGACATCGCCGTCCTTTGCCAGGCCATGGATCACCATGACCGTGGGTGCGCCGGGCAATCAGGCTGTCCTGGGCATCGTCGGCGTGACCTCGCAGGAGACGCCATACATCACCATCGCTGCGGCCACCCAGGGGTTGTGCTTCAAAGATCCGGCGGAGTCTATCATCCACTATTACGATGCGATCGAGACCGCCGGGGCGGACGCGATTGTCGTGCTCAGCCACATCGGCAACACCGATGGCGGCTACGGGTATGGCTTCACCGTGTACGGTGACCAGACGTTAGCCAGGAAACTGGTAGATGCAGGCAAGCCGGTGCCTTTGATCATCGGCGGGCACAGCCACACCGATCTGGCCGCTGCACAGGTCATCAGTGGCACGACGGTGGTCCAGGCGCACTATGCCGGGCGCAAAGTCGGCCAGGCTACGCTCGTGATTGACGAGGCGACTGGAGCCGTGAACGTCAGTTGGCAACGGCTGGTGGTGAGCACTTCTGGAGATGAAGACGCCACCATCAAGGCCGTCATTGACACGTGGGCCAGCGACTCGTGGTACCAGGAACAGATCAGCCGAGTCGTCGGCTATACCAACGTAGACCTGGTGCGCGACTACAACGGCGATTCGTTGATGGGCAAGTTCGTCAACGATGCCATCTACGAGGATCTGAACAACGACGCCCAGCCACTCAATGACGTGGACATGGTCTTCAACAACGCCGGTGGGTTGCGCGCGGACATCCTCACAGGTGGTGTGACTCCGTATACGTTGACACACGGCCTGCTATACAACGTCCTGCCGTTCGGCAACCAGACTATCG
>DATKWP010000493.1:0-4462 GCA_035529535.1 Anaerolineae bacterium
ACGTACACCGTGCCGATGGTCCCCTCGTGAGGGGCGCGGATGACGTTGTCCATCTTCATCGCCTCGATGACGAGGAGTGCGTCGTCCCCGGCGACGCGCTGGCCGGGCCGCACCGCGATGGACTTGACCACGCCAGGCAGCGGGGCAGTGAGCACTCCACCCGGCGTCGTGGCTTCCCTGGGAGCAAGTTTCGGCGTAGCCGGCGGCTGCCGAGGGGCAGGCGCCCTCTCCTCGACGGTCGCCTCTCCTACGGGAGGCACTGCCTCCACGCCCACCGTAAAGACCTGGCCATCCACCTCGACGCGCACCCGTTCGCGGCGCGGGTCGTCCAGCACCTGGACGTCGAACGTGTGGTCTTCCAGTGTGATGCGGTATCGCTTCATCGGGTTCTCCTTGGGCGCAGGCTAAGTGTCAACTGGCGCTGGTGGTGGAGCACCCGCCACGCGCTGGGCGTCCCCGTCGGCCCCGGCAAGCCGAGCGCGTCAGGTTCCTGCTCCGCGCGGGCCAGCGCCACACCGATCACCGCCGCCCGCCACCTGGCCTCTTCTATCTTCAACTCCCCCTCTCCTGTCGCCTGGCCCCTGCTTCCTGCTCCCTCCACCGCCGGCCGATCCTTGATCACGCTGGTCATCAAGACCATCAGCCCGTAGAGGAGGGCCACGGCCAGAAAGAGCATCGCCATGCCGATGCCGGTCACGATCAACGAGATGGCGAGCGGGTTGTCCATTCAGTCCTCCATCGTCAGCAAGGCCAGGGCCACGACAGCCATCCAGGGCAACGATTTGAACTCGCCGGCCGCCAGCGCTGCCCTGACCTGGGAGCGGCTGAGGCGCAAGAGTTCCTGTTCTTCCAGGTCGTCGGCGTCGGGCTCGGCCACGCACCGGGCACCGCGGGCCAGAAAAAAGTGCGCCATGCCCGCTCCCCGGTTGCCGTCCACCCGGTAGTGGCCCAGGCCGGTCCACTCGAGGGCCTGGTAGCCCATCTCTTCGAGCAGTTCACGCTGCGCCGCGGCCAATGGCTCCTCGCCCGGCTCCAGGTATCCGCCCACCGGTGCCAGTGAAGGCCCGTCCACACCGTACTTGGTCTGGCGAAAGCAGAGGAACTCACCGTGTTCGGTCACCGGCACGACGTTGATATAGTCGGGTGTGATGACCCAGGGCCAATCGGAGATGACCCGCCCGTCGGACAACTCGACGGCGTGATTTTCGACGACCAGGTATTTGCTGTGGTCCAGAATGACCTGCCGCGAGAGGGTTTTCCAGGGTCGCATGCTACGCTCTCTCCACGTCCCCTGGCAGTTCCACCTGGGCGGTCACAGTGCCGGCACGTTCGTGGCGGGCGGTCAGTTTGACCGTGCCTCCCTTGGGCGCGCGCACCACCCATTCCACCTTGGCGCGATCCTCGGTGGGATCGGAGTCGTGGAAAATACCAGGATAGGCGGGCTTGTAGGCCCGCCCTTCCAGTTGCCCGAGTTCTTCCCGCGGCTTGCCCGTTTCGAGCGTCGCGCCCGCCGGCAGTTCGATCTCACACACGATCCCGCGCGCCACCTTTTTCTCGACCGCCTTCTTGGTCACGTAGGTCGGCAGCCAGCCGGTGTTCTGGACCACCAGGCGCACGCGAACCGTGTCCTGGCCCAGGAGCTTGGTGCTCACCTGGTACAGTTCCAGGCGCGGCGAGATCAAGAGGTGCCACACCAGCCAGTCAGCGAATGGCGCGATCTCCTTCTCCAGGAACTGCGGAGGGGGATTGATCACGGCATACAGCGCATTCCAGCCCCCCAACTCCACACGGCCCAGTTGCGGATGGTCGAACGGATACCAGTCTACGTACCCTTTGCCCTCGAGTACCGCGTCGCTCCACTGGAGAATCTTGCGTTCATCCTCCAGGGAATGCTCGCGGTGCCAGTCAATGAATTTGAACTCCTGGATGCCCGCCTGCCGTTGCGGGCTCCACAGTTCAACCGTCCAGGCGAAGATTCCTAAATGGTCGTACAGCCAGTCGTCGAACCCGCCGGTGGTGACCTGTTTGGGGTGGTAACGAAAGTCGTGGTAGATGGAAACGGCCGGATAGCCGGTGACGTCGGTCCCCTTTTGGCCGATCTTTTGGTACGTCCACAGATCCTCAGACGGCAAGGCGTCGTCGTTTTGATAGGAGTAGGGCCGGAGCAGCACCCCACTCAAGGTATGAAAGGCGACGCCGCCGGTGATGTTGGCGTGGTGGGCGATAAAGTGTGCCAGAGCGCGCACTTCCGGTTCGGACGTAGGATAAGGGCCTGCGCCCTCCTGTTCGTGTTCCTGGCGCCAGTGCACAGGAAAGTTGCGGTTCAAGTCGAGCCCTTCCTTGTCGGGCCGCATGCGAACCAGGACGCCATCGTAGTCCTCAATCCGCCCTTCCGGGAGCAAGCGGTAGTATTGCCCGCCCGTCTCGGCGGGGTCACGGCGCGCGAGCAGGCGCGGCTCGTCGGGACAGGCCTTCCAGGGGCCGTTGGGGTCCGGGATCCGCATCATCAGGATGCGCCCATCGCCGTCTACGTCCTCCATCACCAGCCCTCCCAGGGGGTCCTCTTCGTAGGGGTAGGGGCGCGTGCTGGAACGGATGATCCTGGGTTTGTCCGCCAGGGCCAACTCAGCGCCGTCGGGGTTCACGCGAGGGCAGACGTAGAACGCGCGCGTGTCCAGGCAGCGCGTAACGTCGGGATCGGAGCCATACGCCGTCACCAGGCGGTTGATCAGGTAGAGGCACGCGCTGGAAGGAGCAATCTCGCCGGCGTGGATGTTGCCATCCACCCACAGCGCAGGCTTGTGCCTGTCTTCACCCGTAGCGAAGTGGGTCGCCGTGACCAGCCATATATCGCGTCCCTCGTGGCTCTTGCCGATGCTTTCGAGGCGCACGAGGTGTGGATACGCTTCCGCGTAACCTTGCAGGATACGGGTCAGATCCTCGTACCGGTAATACGTATCGAACCGAACGTCTGGCATGATGAGGTCTCCTCTTTCATCAATCTGACAGGGATCAGGGATCAGTCTACAATGGGATGTTGCCGTGTTTCTTAGGTAGGGGCTGCGCCTGCTTGTCGCGCAGGAAGTCGAGCGCGGCGACAAGTTTGGCCCGCGTCTGGCTGGGCAGGATGACGTCGTCCACGTGGCCGCTGGCGGCCGCCGCGTAGGGGCTGCCGAACTGCTCGCGGAACTCGGCAATGAAGCGCGCCCGCACTTCCTCCGGGTTGTCCGCCTCCGCCAGCCGCTGGCGGTAGAGGATGTTGACCGCCCCCTCCGCCCCCATCACCGCGATCTCGGCCGTGGGCCAGGCGTAGACCAGGTCGGTGCGAACGTACTTGCTGCTCATGACGATGTAGGCTCCGCCGTAGGCCTTGCGGGTGACGACGCACACCTTGGGCACCGTCGCCTCGGAATAGGCGTAGACGATCTTGGCCCCGTGGCGGATGATGCCTCCGTGCTCCTGGACCGTGCCGGGCATGAAGCCGGGGCAGTCTACGAAGGTGACCAGGGGCACGTTGAAGGCGTCGCAGAAACGGACGAAGCGGGCGATCTTGTCGGAAGCGTTGACGTCGAGGACGCCCGCCAGGTGGGCAGGCTGGTTGGCCACGACACCCACCACCTCGCCGTTGAGGCGGGCAAAGCCGACCACGGCGTTGGGGGCAAAGCGAGCGTGCACCTCGAAGAAACTGCCCAGGTCGAAGATGCGGGCGATGGCCTCTCGGATGTCGTAGGACTGGCTTCCTTCCAGCGGTACCAGCCGGTCGAGCGCCGGGTCGGCCCTGGCCGGGTCGTCGGTAGGCTCGAGGCGAGGGGCCACGTCCACGTTGTTCGCGGGCAGGTAACTCAGCAGCCGCCTGGTGATGGCCATCGCCTCGTCTTCGCCGGCGGCGACAAAGTGGGCCACGCCGCTGATGGTAGCGTGCGTCTGGGCCCCGCCCAGCGTGTCCGGGTCCACCTCCTCGCCGGTCACCGTCTTGATCACCTCCGGCCCGGTGATGAACACGTGGCTGAGCCCAGTGGTCATGATGATAAAGTCGGTCAGGCCGGGCGAGTAGACCGAGCCGCCGGCGCACGGCCCGAGCATGACGCTGATCTGGGGGATGACGCCGCTGGCCTGGGTGTTGCGCCAGAAGAGTTCACTGTACCCGGCCAGGCTCCACACCCCCTCCTGGATGCGCGCTCCGACCGAGTCGTTCAGGGCGACGAAGGGCACGCCGGAGGCAACCGCCAGGTCGAGCACTTTGCACACCTTCTGCGCCTGCACTTCGGAGAAGGAGCCGCCGATGACGGTGAAATCCTGGGCGGCGAGGGCCACCTTGCGGCCATCTATGCGCCCGAAACCCACCACGACGCTATCGCCCGGGCAGCGCTTCTCGTCCAGGCCGAAGGCGGTATGGCGATGGGTGACGTACGGGTCCACCTCCTCGAAACTGCCGGGGTCGAGCAGCCGGTCAATCCGCTCA
>DATKWP010000494.1:0-2954 GCA_035529535.1 Anaerolineae bacterium
GTGGTGAGCGGCCGCGCCTCCATCACCAACCTGCCCTGGCTGATAGACGAGGGGAACCTCCGGGACGCGCTACGCCTCTCCACTGTCTACCTGCTCAACGACCTGGAGTCCATCGCCAACGGCGTGCCAGCCCTCGAGCCAGCCGACCTGCACACCCTCAACGCGGGCCAACCGGCGCCCGGCGGGGCCATCGCCGTCATCGCCCCGGGCACCGGGCTGGGGGAAGGCTTTCTCACCTGGGACGGGGCACGCTACCGGCCGCACCCCTCGGAGGGCGGCCACACCGACTTTGCCCCGACGAATCCGCTGCAGATCGAACTGCTGCGCTACCTGCAAGGCCGCTTCGAGCACGTCAGTTACGAGCGGGTCTGCTCCGGCCTGGGGCTACCCAACATCTACGCGTACCTGAAGGACAGCGGCTACGCCGCTGAGCCAGATTGGCTGGCCGACCAACTGGGTGCCACCGACGACCCTACCCCGGTCATCGTCAGCGCCGCGCTCGACAGGGAACGATCGTGCGACCTGTGCATCTCCACGCTGGACGTCTTCGTCTCCATCCTGGGGGCAGAGGCAGCCAACCTGGCACTGAAGGTCCTGGCGACCGGCGGCGTCTACCTGGGCGGTGGCATTCCCCCGCGTATCTTGCCTTTCTTGCGAAAGGGGCTTTTCCTGGAATCATTCCGCCGCAAAGGGCGCCTGTCGGACCTGCCGGTGCACATGCCGGTGCACGTGATCCTCAACCCCAAAGTTGCACTGCTGGGCGCAGCCCGCTACGGGCTCGAGTGGTAGATCACAAATGGCAAATCGCAAATCGCAGACCGGCAATTCCACAATCCACACCCCTGTGTACCCACAGGCGCAATCCGCAATCGAAAATCCTGCCGCCATCGTCATCTTCGGCGCTTCGGGCGACCTGACACATCGGAAACTGGCGCCCGCGCTGCACAGCATGGCGTGTGCGGGCCTTCTCTCGCCAGCGACCCGCGTGGTCGGCATCGCGCGTACCCCCCTCCCTGACCAGACCTTCCGCGACCAACTCTTCGTGGGTGTCGTGGAATATGCGCGCCTCAAGCCAGGCGTCTGCGAACTATGGCCCCGCTTCGCGGAGCGCCACTCCTACCTGGCCGGCGACTACGACGACCCGCAGACCTACCGCCGCCTGGCGGAACGGCTGGCGCAACTCGACGCCGATCCCGGCACGCAGGGCAACGCGCTGTTTTACCTGGCCACCCCTCCCCTGCTGTACCCGGTGATCGTCGAACAACTGGGCCAGGCCGGATTGAACCAGAGCGACGCGGGCTGGCGGCGCATCATCGTCGAAAAGCCCTTCGGGCACGACCTGCAGAGCGCCCGCCGCCTCAACGAGCAGATCCACGCCGTCTTCGGCGAAAGCCAGGTGTACCGCATTGACCACTACCTGGGCAAGGAGACGGTCCAGAACATCCTGACCTTCCGCTTCGCCAACGCCATCTTCGAACCGCTCTGGAACCGCAACTACGTGGACCACGTGCAGATCACCATGGCCGAAAGCGTCGGCGTGGGCCATCGCGCCGGCTACTACGACCAGGCGGGCGTGCTGCGGGACATGTTCCAGAACCACCTGCTGCAATTGCTGACCTTGACGGCGATGGAACCGCCCGCCATCTTCGAAGCCAACGCCCTGCGGGACGAAAAAGTTAAGGTGCTGCGCGCCGTTCGCCCCGTCCCCCGCAGCGTGCGCGGCCAGTACCGCGGCTACCGCGCGGAGCCAGGGGTGGCCCCGGATTCCCAGACCCCAACTTACGCCGCGCTGCAGTTGTTCGTGGACAACTGGCGCTGGCGCGACGTCCCCTTCTACCTGCGCTCCGGAAAGAATCTGGCGGGCAAGACGACCGAGATGGCCATCCAGTTCAAGCGCGTGCCCCACCTGATGTTCCCGCACGTACCTGACGACGAGATCACACCCAACACTCTCTCGTTGTGCATCCAGCCTGACGAAGGGATCCGCCTGCACTTTGAGGCCAAAGAGCCGGGCGCTGGCATGCGCACCCGCCCGGTTGACATGGAGTTCCACTATGAGGAGGATTTTGGTGCCAGCGCCCTGCCCGACGCTTACGAGCGGCTGCTACTCGACGCGCTCCAGGGCGATGCCTCGCTGTTCGCGCGCGCCGACGAGATCGAACTGGCCTGGGGTCTGGTAGATCCGCTCCTGGCCAGTTGGGAACGGCCGGACGCGCCGCCGCTGGTGGCCTACGAGCCGGGCAGTTGGGGGCCGCCCGAGGCGGACGACTTCCTGGCCCAGGACGGCCGCGCCTGGCATTATGGCTGCGGCCGGCGCGGGAGCCTCGGACAACATCCGCCGGACACCCCGCTTACGAACTCTGGCCAGATGATCCAGGCATAATACCCAGTCAATGAGGCGGGGAGACGCGAGGCTAAACCTCCGGGGCTGCGAATATCAGCCCAAGGGTTCCAGTCCCCCCTGCCTGTATCGCTCGATCGCCTCGCGGACGGTGATTCCCTCAGGGGCCAGGTAGACGGTGACCGCCAGCGCCTGCAAGGCCTTGCAACACTCAGCATGGATGTGAGGAGTGATGAGCACGTCCGCCCCGCTCCGGGCCACCGCACGGATGCCCTGCAGGTTCACCTCCCGCGTTGGCCCGTCCGGCTCCACCCGCACGACCTCCCACTCCAGCGTCGCCGGGTCTACGAGGACGAAGGAAGAACAGGTGCCGAAGCGCAGTCCCAGGGGCGCGTCCAGCCCCTCGCCCTGGGAGACCACGGCGACGCGGGTGCGCACGCCTTGACGCGACTCAGGGGTCGGCAGGCGGGTGGCCTTGTAGCGCGCGATGGCCTCCTGCACGGTCATGCCCTCCACGCCATCAATGACCTCGATGCCCAGGTCGAGCAACACCTGGCGGCAGGTGTCTTTGATCCGGCCGGTGATCACGGCGGTCACGCCCTGCCCGGCGACG
>DATKWP010000495.1:0-2900 GCA_035529535.1 Anaerolineae bacterium
GGCGAGTTCTGGGAGAACTTGTACACGTGGGGGCTGATGTGGACCTTCAACGGGGCCAGCCTGCGCCAGCGCTCGCTACTGGGACTGCGCCGGGCGGAGTTCTGGATGCCGGCGGAGAGGTTTGTGCGAGGCTAACGGGGACACGTTCACCCAGGTCCCTTTACGTGTTTTCCTGCCGCTCGTGATGAGGGAATAGGGCAGATGAGCTTATGCCAGCGTACCAGGTGATCGTCGTCGGGGCCGGCGCGGCTGGGCTGATGGCCGCCGGGCAGGCCGCCGGGTCGGGCGCCCACACCCTGCTCCTCGAAAAGATGAACCGCCCGGCCCGCAAACTGCGCATCACCGGCCAGGGACGCTGTAACCTGACCAACGTCGCGCCACTCTCCGACTTCCTCGACCACTTTGGTCCCAACGGGCGCTTCCTCCACCAGGCCTTTTCTCGCTTCTTCGTCTCTGACCTGCTCGAGCTCTTCGAGGAACTGGGAGTGCCTACGGTGACCGAGCGCGGCGGGCGGGTCTTTCCGGCCAGCGAAGAGGCCAACGACGTGGCGGATGCGCTCGTGCGGTGGGCGGGCCAGCAGGGCGTGACGCTGCGCCCCCGCTCCCCCGTCGAGCGCTTGCTGGTCGAGGAAGGGCGGGTAGTCGGGGTACAGTTGAGCAGAGCCAGTCTCCGTGGGGGCGCGGTCGGAGATCGGCCCGAGCGGAGTGGTTTCTACCGTGCGGACGCCGTGGTCGTCGCCACCGGCGGGGCCTCGTACCCGGCCACCGGCTCCACCGGCGACGGGTACCGCCTGGCCGCCTCGGCCGGCCACACCATCGTCCCGGTGCGACCGGCACTCGTGCCGCTGGAGACCGCCGGCCGCGTGGCCTCCCGCTTGCAGGGCCTCAGCCTGCGCAACGTCTCCGTCCGGCTGTGGGTGGACGGTAAGAAAGTGGACGAACGCTTCGGCGAAATGTTGTTCACCCACTTTGGCGTGTCCGGGCCGCTCATCCTCTCGCTGAGCCGGCTGGCTGTGGACGCGCTGCGCGCGGGCCGGCACGTGACGCTGTCCATTGACCTCAAGCCCGCCCTCGACGAGCGCAAACTGGATGCCCGCCTGCTGCGCGACCTGGAGGCGCACGGCAAGCAGCAGTTCCACACCCTGCTCAAGGGGCTGCTCCCCCAGAAACTGATCCCGGTCTGCGCGGACCTGACCGGCATCCCTGCCGATAAGGTGGCCCACCAGGTCACGGCGCGGGAGCGGGAGCGGCTGCGCACATGGCTGAAGGACTTGAGACTGGAAGTGACCGGCTACCGCCCGTTCGCCGAGGCGATCATCACCGCCGGCGGGGTGGACACGCGGCAAGTGGATCCCTACACGATGGCCTCTCGCCTGGTCGAGGGCCTCTATTTTGCGGGCGAGGTGCTCGACGTGGACGCCGACACCGGCGGTTACAACCTGCAGGCGGCCTTCTCCACCGGCTGGCTGGCTGGCCGCTCGGCCGCCCTTAGCGCTAATCGCTAGTCGCGTATCGCGTATCGCACGTCGCTGAGCCCTCCGGATGTACTCATCCGCGATCAGCGCTCCCTGTTCCCCGATCACTGATGCGCTGACTCGCTAGAACCGTGTACTTGCGCCGGCCAGCGAGATAGGATACAATTCCAGGTGCAGGCCATACCCCGGTGCCCCAGGCTCCTGTCTCACACCTGGCCAGGAGGTCACCGCCGTGAAAATCAAGGAGTACCATGTTCCACGCATCTGACCGTGTCCTGGTCGCCATCATGAACAACCAGCGCGACTTTGAGATCGCGCGGGACGAGGGCTGGTACCGCATCCCTCAGAAGCACGCCCCCCCGAGCGCCACCGAGGCAGCCGTGCTGGCCTTTTACTTCACCAAAGCTTTCGCCGACGACAAGTGGTCCGTGCGCTGGTACGCCCCCGTACGTGGCCACGAACTGGCTCGCCGCCGCGACCTGTTCCCCGGCGAAGCCGACCATCCCCGCGCCGACGAGGCGTACTATAAACTGCAACTGGGGCCACTGATCGAGTTGGAGCGGCCCATCCCCAGCCTGCGCTGGCGGCGCATCAATTTCATCGAGACTTCCTGGGACCGCTTCACTGCGGCCGAGGAGGTCAACGACCTGTACACCTCCGGCGCCGACGGGCTGTTCGTCACGCTCAAGGACGAAGGTTTCTGGCCAGAGCGGGAGTTTGAGGTATGCGAGGGGAGCGTGGAGTACGTGGTGGACATGGCGATTCCCTGCCGGGAGGGCACGGTGACGATCGCCGTGGGCGACCGCCCTGCCCCTGTCCATGCACTCCGTGATCCAGACCTCGGGGCCGTGCGCCGGGCAGTAGAAAGCCTAGGAGGTGAGCAGCCCGCCTCATCCTGAACTTGCGCCCCTCGGAAAAGACGTGGGCCAGGGTCTTGACCGATCCTCGTTGGCCACGTACCCGGCAAACCCGTCAATGGTCAGGTTCCACAGCTTGTGGTATAATACATACAAATAGACCGTCACTGCCCACATCCAAGTGGCGGAAAGCAATAGGGCTCCCTGGTAGCTGCCGCAGGCTCTGCAAGTATCAATAGGTGCCTTCGGCATTTTTGTTTTCCAGGCAGCCTTGAGCAGTTCAGGCCCCGGCCGGGCAGCAACGTTTCAACGTTCTGGGAGCACTGGAGGTATATTACGGCGGGAGGATTTACGTCTTTGAGAGCGACGACGTCACAGCTGATCCAACCCTGAGCAAGACCTGAAAGGAGAAATACTACAATGAAAAGCTTGAGATGGATCCTGCTCGCTGTACTCTGTTTTTCCTTCCTGCCCGCGCAAGCGAGGTCAGCGCTCGCGGGCACACCGCAGAAGGCTGGCCTGGTGGCGATCTATGCTCCCAGCGGCCCTTGGATGTCCACCACGTCCA
>DATKWP010000496.1:0-4372 GCA_035529535.1 Anaerolineae bacterium
CATACCAAATCGGGCGTTGACCTATGGCGATGATCCCGTGGCCGGTGGACTCGGCCTCAGATCTCGCCCGTAGCGTACGATCAGACGATCTTCCCTCTCTCGATAACCCACCTCCTTTCGTTGCCAGGACGTACCCAATACAAACGTAGCCTCTCGTGTTCCTCGTAGTCCAAGATCAACCGGTACCACATTGCCAATGTGATAGTGCCAGACGCAGCCCGGCCCGCCCGGATAGCCAGCGCCATCGCCTGTCACTACCGTGCCGGCCGCTGGAGCGAGGGGGCGGCCTCGTTCCAGCGGCCATGCCACCCACCAGACCACAATACGAACAACCTGCTACCGTAGCCTTTCCATCCACACCAGTCCCGCCAGCAGCGCGGTACCGCCGATGAGAATTCCACACACGGTGACGGCATCTTCCACCTGCCGCACACTTTCCGTAGAGGTCAGGACGGCCTTGCCCTGCTCAGACGCGGCCGGGAGATGCTGGGCCGCCCCGACGATGACGGCCAGCAGCAACACCAGTACGATGATGGTACCCATCACTCGCAGGACATGAACCATCATACTCTGCAACCTCATCCGTCCCTCCTCACCCCACTGCCGGCTCCCGACCTTCGGTGCTCCCCAGCGCCTTCCGGGCCATCCGCAAGATCTCGGCGACCTCGACGGGTTTCTCCAGACAACCGTACACCATCAACCGCGCTGCCGCATCCATCAGGCTTCCGCACCCGTAGGCCGTCATCCAGATCACGATGGTGTCAGGGCACAACTCCCTGATGGCCTCCGTGAGGGCCACACCGTCCATCTCTGGCATCCTCAAGTCGGTGATGACCAGATCGAACGGCGCCTCCCTGATTCTGTCCAGTGCTTCACGACCGTTCTGAGCGGCGACGACCTCATACCCATCGCCGAGCCTGACCAGGGTACGGTGCGTAACGAGCAGCACGCTTCGCTCGTCGTCCACGACCAGGATGCGTCTATGCAGGCCCATGCTTACCCTCCATTCATGCTACCACAAAAACAAGCCCCAAACCGATGGATCCGGTTGGGACTTGCGTTGGCCTTGGTTGGAAAAAGGTTGGAATTTGGTTGGAGCCCGGCCTTCGAGCGCGGCAGCCGGTCTACGCCTCAAACCGATACCCCACCCCCCGCACGGTCAGGATATGGCGGGGGCTGGCAGGGTCCGGTTCCACCTTGCGCCGCAGCCGGTGGATGTACCACTTGACGATCTGTTGCGCTTCGTAGGGATCTTGGCACTCGTACTGCTGCACGACCTGCACCAACTCCTGGGGGGAGAGCACCCGAGACGCATTTTGCACCAGGTAGACTAGCAGGGCAAACTCGCGGGCCGTCAACTCCAACGGCTGCCCAGCGCAGGTCGCCACGTGCCGCTTCAGGTCAATGGAGAACGGGCCCTGGACCAGGAGAAGTTCTTCCCTGGCCGGCTTCGCGGAGCGGGCCAGCCTCTTCCGCCTGGCCAGCGCCTCTTGCACGGCCTGTCGAACCTGGCCTGGCTCGGCCGGCTTGAGCAGATAGCCGTCTACCCCTTCGCGAATGGCGGCCAGGGCTGAATCCAGCGAGCCGTGGGCGGTCAGGATGACGACCACCGTCTCCGGCCAGCGCCACTTGACCGCCTCCAACACGCGCATGCCGTCCACCCGGCCGCCCAACTTGAGGTCCAACATCACCAGGTCAAAGGGACCCTCCCCCAGCCGCTCCAGCGCCTCCTCGCCGCTGGAGACGGTCACGACGAGGTGCCCGGCCCGCCGCAGGATCTCCTCCAGGAAGAAGCGGACCCCCTCCTCGTCGTCCACCACCAGGGTGCATACCTGTTTGGCCATCGCGCCCTCTTCCCCCTCCTGCCCGTCAAGCGAGGGGCCCGGCCTGCCGAGCCGAACGTGGCGGGTGCGGGGCGATCACGCCGGCAGCCATACGGTGAACGTCGTCCCCTCTCCTACCCGGCTCTCCGCCTCGATCCGGCCCCCGTGCTGCTTGACGATGTCCTGGCTGACGAACAACCCCAACCCCAGCCCTTCCGGCTTGGTGCTGTAGAAAGGCTCGAACACTTGGGAGAGACTGTCCGGCGGGATGCCCATGCCGTCGTCGGCGAACGCGACGCACACTCCGGCCGGCTGGCCGGTATGGTGCGTGCTCACCCGCAACTGGCCCCCTTCCGGCATGGCGTCCAAGGAGTTCAGCAGCAGGTTGAGGAACACCTGCTGGATCTGATCGGAGGCCAGCGTGAGGACCGGCAGGTCAGATGCCGCGTTCCAGACCACCTCCACCCCGCGCTCTTCGCACTGCTTCCTGCCCAGCGTTAGCACCCGCTCCACGAGCAGGTTCACGTCGGTGGGTTCTCTCTCGTCCAGTTGGGGGCGTTGATGGAGATTGCGCAACTGGGCGACGATGCGGGCGGCCCGGCGCAGTTCCTCGCGGGCTACTCGCAGGTACCGGCTGACGTCCCCACCTTCCGCCAGCGTCTCCTCGGCCAGCCCCAGGCAGCCGATGACCGCCTGCAAGGGGTTGTTGATCTCGTGGGTCAGCGTGGCGGCCAACTTGCCCGCGATGGCGAGCCTCTCCGCCCGGATCAGGGCGACCTGGGCCAGTTTCCGCTCCGTGATATCCTCCGCCATCACGATGGCGAACTGCGCGGGCTCCCCCTCGTTTCCCCGCACCAGCGAGACGTTCAAATCGGCCCAGGTCAACTGGCCGTCCTTGCGGGTGTAGCGCATCTCCATCCGGTAGTGGTCACGTTTCCCCGTCGCCAGTTCCTGATACAGGTCCAGAGCGACCGCAGCGTCGTCTGGATGGGTGAATTCGGTGAACACCTTGCGGCGAAGTTCGTCGCCGCTGTAGCCCAACATGCGCTGCAAGGCAGGGTTGCTCTCCAGGAACTGGCCCGCCATATCCACGAGCGCGACGCCGCTGGCGGCCCCGTCGAAAATCGTGCGCAGCCGGGCCTCACTGGCTCGCAGTTCGGCCGTGCGTTCCGTCACGCGCCGTTCCAACTCGCTGGCCAATGCCTCCAGGCGGTTCGCCTGCTGCCGGATGCGCTCCTGTGCCCGCTGGCGCTCCGCCAGGTTTCGCAGCCAATGGCGCAGTTCCGTGGCCGACGGGTCCGCCTCCAGCAGTTCCGCAGCCGGCACGTAGTACAGGTTGTCGTAGACTTCCGTGCCGATCACCACCGTCGGATGGGTGCGCAGCACGTCCAACAGCACGGCTGGATCGAACCGTCTCTGGTCGTACTGGCAGATCGCCAGGCAGCGGCTGCCGGGGAAGAAGTCGTTCAGCCGGGCCTCGTATTCGATCAACTGCTCGGAACCGGGCAGCCCTCGCAGCGCCCAGGTCATTTCACCGGTGAGGCGGAGGGCCGGGTACCCTTCCGCCAGCGCCTGTGCCGTCTCGCTGCGCAACAGGGCGATCATCCCCTGCGGGTCAAAGACTCCGTTCCGCATGTAGGTCTCGTCGTGCGTCAGGATCGCCAGTTGTCCCCGCGCCAGGTAGGGTGCCACGTCCAACCCATCGTCCCGCAGGTAGCCCAGGATGGTTTCGGCGGTGCGGGCATCCACGACGTACATCACCTTCTCACCCCGCTCCAGGCCCTGGCGCAAGAAGGGAGTGACCACCTGCCGGTGTTCCGCGTCGGTCTCGTAGATGCAGCAGAGGTGGTCCCCCGGTTCCAGGTCCGCGATCGTGCGCGAGACAGGCTTAGTCACGGTACCCCCTCCTTCACCCAAGTCAGCGTGGCAACGAGATTCTTGTTGCATGGCAGCCATAGTATAGCCCCACTGCCGCAGAAGTCAAAATGAAGCGAAAGGTCGCGCAGATTGACAGCCCATCACCCTGATGTACAATACCAGCAGTGGAGCACGATGCCAGCGGCGGAGGTGAACCATTATGGGACTAACTCAAATCAAGGTTAGACTCGCTCCCGAGGGCAACCTGAATATCCCTTTCACCGTCACTCGAAAAGCGGGCTTCAGCCCGGATGAGGAGGCCGTAATCTTCGTGACAGACGACGGTCTGTTCATCTGTAGGGAGAAGGAGACTGTCACTGCCGACGATGTATTCCAGAAACTGATTGCTTCTGGTGAAATTCGACCATCGAATCTGGGCCAGCATCTGCAAGCAAACCTCGTGCCTGGCATCACGCTGGAGAGGGTACACGAGGCATTGTCGGGGGTCTCCATCCCGATTGAGGAGATCATTCGTGAAGAGCGGGAGAAATACGAGGCATGATCTACTTCGTCCTCGATGCCTGCGCTCTGGCCCGCATCTATTTCCCGGACATTGGCACGCGGAATCTCCTGCAAATCTATGTTCACGCCATCCCTGCCGTAGCACGACGGTTGAATGCCCACACGCCGAT
>DATKWP010000497.1:0-3302 GCA_035529535.1 Anaerolineae bacterium
GTAGACTTCGCGAGGGTCAATCCCCAGGTAGCGATGCACGAGGATGTTGCGAAAGCCGCCCAGGCCCTTGATGCGCTGGAACAGAGGTCCGGAGAGCACTCTTCTACCGTACAGTAATTCCAGGCCCTCTTCATACGTCTCTGCGTACAGGCCAAACTGGCCGGCCAGGATGTGATCGGCAATGTCGAAAATGATGGAAGCAGCGGCAATCAGGCCTCGCTCGATGATCCACTGCTGGCTGAGATCGGCCTCGAACCTCTCCCAGGGCAAGTCGCGGTACTTGCTCAATTCCTGCAGGACCTTGTCGAGTTCCTTCAGCCGCTCTTCGACCGCTTCGCGTTTGAGGACCATTGGGCCATTCTCCTTTGCAGATAGTCCCGCTGCCGACGCCGCAGAGGCTGTGTATCACGATAAAGGCGCAATGTGGCCAGCTCAAAGCGTGTCTGGATTTCCTCGTCAGCCACGTACAAGGGACGGCCAGTGCAGAGGACTTGAAAGCGTAATACCGGGGAGGCATCCTCCAAGTCTACCAGGTCCACTCGTTGCGTTCCCAGGCACTCCGTGATCTCCTCCCGCAAGAGAAAGGCAGGAGCACCCCGAACGAGGAGGGCCAGGTCTACGTCGTCCCCCGTTTGACCGCGGCTCAGGGAGCCGAAGAGATAGGCCAACAAGACTCCCGCCCTCTCGAAAAGGGGCTCAAGCCGTTCCAGTGCCTGTTCGATATCGGGGGGAAGTTCCCGAAATCCTTTCCAGCGCTCGGCGATGCCCATTTAACCGTTGCCCTCCGATCAACCCAGCAGCCTGGTAGCATTATACCACAAGTGGAGCGAGGCGGGAGAATTGCACCTGGCCCAGATTGACAAGCCACATCAGGTATGGTATAATCCTCCCTGCACACGTGTGCAAGTATGCCCCAGGGAGGGTACACGCGGATGCCCACTTCCGCTCCCGCGCAGGTCTCGATCAAAGACGTCGCCAAGGCGGCCGGTGTTTCCCATTCGACCGTTTCCCGCGCGCTGGCCGATAGCCCCCTCGTCGCACCGGAGACCAAGCGGCGCATCCAGCACATCGCGCGCGAAATGGGTTACACCCCCAGCGCCATTGCCCGCGGGCTGGTCACCCGCCGCACCGCCACCATCGGCCTAGTCGTCACCTCCATCGCCGACCCCTTCGCTTCGGAGGTCGTGCGCGGGATCGAGGAGACCGCGCTCGACAACGGCTACAACGTGATCCTGACCGCCTCCAACTCCGAGCCGGAGCGGGAACTGGCCTGCGTGCGCACGCTGCGTGAACGGCGGGTGGACGGCATCATCGTCACCTCGTCGCGCGTGGGCAACCTCTACGTGCCGCTCCTGGAGCAACTGGGGGTGCCGATCGTGCTCATCAATAACCAGCACGAAGGGCGCTACGTCTATTCGATCCGCAACGACGACTTCCTTGGCGGCCGCCTGGCCGGCGAGTACCTGGCCTCCCTGGGCCACCGGCGGGTCGCCTACGTCAGCAATCCTCCCAACGTCTATTCCAACGCGCAGCGCCTGGCCGGCTGCCGGGCCGCCTTGCGGGAGCGTGGGGGGGACATTCCCGACCCGTGGGTCGTGCCCGGCGACGGCCGCACCAGTGGCGGGCAGGCCGGCCTGGCCCGGCTGCTGCAGTCCATCCCCCACCCTACCGCCGTCTTGTGTTACAACGACCTGACCGCCATCGGCGCTTTGCAGGCGGCCAGGGCGGCCAACCTGCGGGTGCCGGCCGACCTCTCAATCATGGGCTACGACGACATCGCCTTTGCCGTCTTCGTAGAGCCGCCTTTGACGACCATCGCCCAGGCCAAGCATACCATGGGCCAGCGGGCCATGGAACTGGCGCTGAGCCTGCTCCGAGGGCAGGAAGACGGGGAGACGAGGAGACAAGGAGACAGGGGGACAAGGAGACAAGGGGGCGACATCGTGCTCACGCCCCACCTGGTGGAGCGGGAGTCCTGTGCCCCTCCGCGGAATGCGGATTGCGGAATGCGGATTGCGGATAGCAAATAGCAAATCACGCAACACGTTTCACGTTTCACGTTTCACGTTTCACGATGACTTTGCATTCCACACCTCACGCTGCTCACGTCGTGCTCTTCGTTATAGACGGCCTGCGGCCCGATGGTCTGCGAGAGGCCCCCACCCCATCCATGGACCGGCTGATCGCCGAGGGGGCGGTGGCCTGGCAGGCCCAGTCCGTCACGCCGTCCGTCTCGCTGCCCTGCCACGCCTCGCTGTTCCTGGCCGTGCCGCCAGAGCGCCACGGCATCCTCACCAACGCATGGGTCCCGCCGCAGCCGCCCGTGCCCGGGCTGATCGAAGTGGTGCACGCGGCCGGCCGGGGAGGCAGCGCCGCCTTCTACACCTGGGAGCCGCTGCGCGACCTGTGGCGGCCCGGTGCGCTCGACTTTGCCTACTTCCACGACCTGCACGACCCGCTGGAAGGCGCCCACGGAGGGCGCGATATGGAGATCGGCACCGTGGCCGCCCAGGCCATCGTCGAACAGCGGCCGGCGCTGGCCTTCGTCTACCTGGGCGACGCCGACGAGGTGGCCCATCGCTGCGGCTGGATGTCGGAGCCGTACCTGCACGCCGTCGAGCGGGCCGACCGCGCGATCGGGCTGGTGCTGGAGCGGCTCGAGGCTTCCGGCGCTCTGGCCGATACCGTTTTCCTGGTGCTGGCCGACCACGGCGGCCACGGCTTCGACCACGGCGAGGGCACGGCCGAAGACGTGACCATCCCCTGGATCATCAGCGAGCCATGGGGAGGGCCTGGGCAGGCGGTCGCCGGCGAGTACGCCGGTGCCCCCCCACTGCGTGGCGGGCTTGCAGAGGGGATGTGTAAGCGAAGGGTGCGGCGCGGCCACCAGATCGCCGGCCCGGTGAGCATCGTAGACACCGCCCCCACCATCGCCCACCTGCTGGGGTTGCCGATACCGGCCGAGTGGAGCGGGCGTGTCGTTGCGGAGGCGCTCGCGTGAGCACACATCCATCCCCACTCCTCAATCCGCAATCCGCAATCCGCATTCCGCATTCCCCAAATGCTCCCAGCCCCCGTCTCGGGGGCGTCCCCCCCTCGCGCGTACTCCTTCCACTGGGACTGGCCGTGTGCCTGTCCCTGTTCGGCGACCTGACGCTCTACGCGGTGCTGGTCACCCAGCTCGACGTGGTGGGGCTGAGCCTGGGGGCAGTGGGCATCATGCTGGGCGTCAACCGGCTGGTGCGCATCCCCGGCAACCCCCTGGCGGGGGTGCTCTTTGACCGCTGGGGACGGCGGCCGTT
>DATKWP010000498.1:0-6781 GCA_035529535.1 Anaerolineae bacterium
CTGGTCAACGTTCGCGCCTGCCTGCACTCCGCTCAGGCGCGTCCTCGCAGCGGCCAACGCCTCATCGGCGGCGTATAGATTGTAGCGCGCCTGCTCCTTTCTATCTTCGTTCCCCTTGTCCGTCCCGTCGTACGAAATCTGTGCCACCTTCTGCTGCAACGTCGCCGCCGCCAGGTCGGCTTCCGCCGCCGCGATCTGTGCGTTCCCCGCCCCCGCCTCCAGTTGGTCAAGATTCGCCACCGCCGCGCTCACCTGGGACTGGGCAGCGCGCAGGTTCGCTTCTGCCGCGGCGACCTCTTCCGGCCGTGGCCCGGCCCGTAGTTGCGCCAGTTGCGCCTTAGCCGACGCCAGCGCCGCCTGGGCCTGTTGCACTTGCAGCGCCAACGAGGTACTGTCCAGCCGCGCCACCACCTCGCCAGCCTTGACCGGTTCTCCCACCGTGACGGGCACTTCGACCACCCGGCCGGGCACCTCGAAAGACAGGCTCACCCGAGCCTGCGGCTCGACGCTGCCGCTGGCCGAAACAGCCACGAGCATTGTGCCGCGCTCCACGATGGCACTGCGAACCCCTCCATTTGGACTTGCCAACAGCGCCGCATTGCTTACTGACCGCCAGATGAGCGCTCCGATGACCACCGCGATGCCGACGGCACCCAAAATTGCGACAAACACCCTACGCTTCATTGAACCCTCTTCACCCTCTTCATTGCCTGCTATTCTTTTTACTGGACGGCCAAGTTGAACGGCGTAGACTCCAGAACCAGAACGACTTCATCTCCCTCAGCCAGACCATCCAGTACCTGGGCCACTCCCTCGTATCGCACACCCAACTGCACGTTCACCTGCTCGACGCGATCCCCGATCCGCCGATCCACGTACGCCTGCCCCGTGCTACGATCCACACGCACCACCCAGGTGGGGATCGTCAACACGTCGGCCAGTTCCTCCACAATGATCGTCGCGTTGGCCGTCATGTCGGCGCGGACAGGGACGTCGCGTATGGGTACATCGGGCCGGGTGGCCGACGAAGTAGGAGCCAGCCCAATGGTGACGTCATAGTAGATGACGCCACTCTCCGGCGTAGCCACCGGCGCAATACGCTCGACGGTGCCGGTCAGGACAACTCCCGGGAGCGCATCCAGTGTGACCTGGGCCACCTGCCCCTCGGCCAGCCGCCCCACCTCGATCTCATCCACTCTGGCCGCGACGTGGAACCTGGACACATTGAGCAAGGTGACCGCCGGCAATCCAGTCGGAGCCATCTCGCCGGCCGTGACGTTGACCTGGGCGACCACGCCGTCGAAAGGTGCGCGTAGCGTGGCGCGCTCCAGCGCCAGTTGAGCCTGTTCCAGGCCAGCCTGCGCCTGGGCCACCTGTGCTTCGGCGTCGGCGACCTGGGCGCCGGTCGCGCCGGCCCGCAGCAAGTCCAATTGGGCCTGCGCCGCATCCCGCTGGGCCGCCGCGCCCGCCACGTTGGCCCGCGCAGCGCGCACCTGGTCGGTGTTCGCGCCCGCTGCCAGTTCATCAAAGCGCGCCTGGGCGGCCGCCAACGCCTTGTCGGCGGCCTGCAAGTTGTAGCGCGCCTGTTCCTCCGGCGCTCCCAGGGCCGGACAAATCTCCTGCTTCTCTCCGTTCGGCAGTCTGAACGTCACGCACGTCAACACCAGGTCATACGTGTCCTGGGCCACCTTCTGCTGTGAAATCGCCGCGGCCAGGTCAGCCTGGGCGGTCGCCACCTCGGCCTCCTCAGGCCCGGCCTCGAGTTGGTCGAGGTTCGCCGCCGCCGCACCCACCTGCCCCTGGACAGCACGCACGCTCGCCTCCGCTGAGGCGATCTCCTCCGCGCGAGGGCCGCTCTGTAGTTGGGCCAGTTGCGCTTCGGCCAGCGTCACCGCCGCCTGCGCCTGCTGCACCTGCAGGGCTAACCTGCGGTCGTCCAGCCTCGCCAACACGTCGCCCGCCTTGACCGCGTCTCCCATTTCCACTGCCACCTCGGCCACCCGGCCCGAGGTCTCGAACGCCAGGCTCACGCGCGCCTGCGGCTCGACGCTGCCGCTGACCGAGACCGCCACCAGCAGCGTGTCCCGCTTCACGAGGGCGGAGCGAATTTCCCCTTCTGGCTGCGCCGCCAGCCACACCCGCCAGGCGAGCACGCCAATCACGATCACGATCACGGCCGCGCCCAGAATCATGTAGAGCGTCCTACGCTTCATCCTGTCTCTCCATTTGTGACCCAAGTTCAAATATGACCAGGGTCACATTATAGGCCGAATGGGGGAAATGTCAAGGACACGCCCTCCCGCAGGTTGCGGATGAGGTCGACGGGTACATCGGGCCGACGGGTACATCGGGACATCCGTGGGCAAGAAAGCGGGAGGGTACTCAGATGATCGTGCCGTCGGGGATGACGGCGTTCTTGGGAATGACGACGATGCCATCCCGGATGACGTAATTCTCCGTCTCTACCATACCCTCGTCTATGTCGGTGAGTATACCGAGCGTACGAGGCCGGATGGTGACCCCCTCCCCGATGCGGGCGTTCTTGTCAATGATGGCTCCCTCGATCGTGCAGCCGCGCCCGATGCCCACGTCGGGCCGGCCCAGGCGGCGATTCTCCGCCTTCTGTTCGGGCGTCTCATAAAAGTCGGCCCCCATCATCACTGTCCGCGTAATCCGCACGTCCGGCCCAATGATGCTGCGTAGCCCGATCACCGACTCACGGATGAGCGAGTCCTGCAGCAGGCACCCCTCGGCCAGCACCGTCCGCTCCAGGTCACATCCATCGGCGCGCGAAGAAGGCAGAAAGCGCGGACGGGTGTAAATGGGATACCTGGGGTTGTAAAAGTCAAAGGGGGGTTTGGGGAGCGTGAGCGCCAGGTTAGCATCGTAGAAGGAACGGATAGTACCAATGTCGCCCCAATAGCCATCGAAGGGAAAAGCATAGACGCGCAGCCTGCCGATCGCCGCCGGGATGATCTGGCTGCCAAAATCCTGGGCCTCCGATTCCTCCAGCACTTGCCGCAGGACGTCGGCGCGAAAGATATAGATGCCCATCGAGGCCAGGTAAGGCCGATGAGATTCCTCGCTTCGCTCGGAATGACGACCCTGATCCACCGGGCTCTCTAATCCTGCCAGTTCATCGGGCCCGGGCTTCTCGCAGAACGTGGTAATGCGCCCGTCCTCGTCGGTCTTGAGGATGCCCAGGCGTGAAGCATCGGCGGCAGCCACCGGCTGCACGGCGATGGTCAGGTCCGCCCGCTTCTCGCGGTGCAACTCGATAAACTCCCCATAGTCCATGCGATACAGGTGATCGCCCGAGAGGATCAGGATGTCTTCCACGTAGGCAGCCAACAGGTGGATCAACTGCTTGCGCACCGCGTCGGCCGTCCCCTGGTACCAGTCCATGCCGCTGGGCGTCTCTTCGGCCGCCAGGATGTAGACGAAGCCGCCCGAGAACAGGTCGAACTTGTAGGTCTGGTAGATGTGACGGTGCAGGGAGGCCGAGAGAAACTGGGTCAGGACCTGGATCTTGTGGATGCCGGAGTTGAGGCAGTTGCTGATCGGGATGTCAATCAGGCGGTATTTGCCGCCGATGGGCACGGCCGGCTTGGCCCGCAGTTTGGTCAACGGGTAGAGGCGCGTCCCCTGCCCTCCGCTCAGGACCACCGCCATCACGTCTTGCATTGCCATCGCTCACCTCCCGCCGAGGGTAGTCGTCTGCTGCCACGGTTTCAAAATCGCGCTCATAGGTTTATAATCGTCATTTGTAAGTGCTCAACCGACCCTCCCGCAGGTTGCGATTGGCTGCGCCAGCAGGTTTGAACGCTGGTCGAGATACACTCTCGCAATTCATAGGCCATCCGAACCTGCGGGAGGGTGAGCAGTTAAGACATAGAAAGGGACACCACTTATGAGACGCTTTGTACGTGAGGCTGCCTTCCGGGTGGCGCGGCGCGACCTGCTGCGGTTCATCGAGGACCACGAACAGGACCTGCTGCGCATCTTCCGCGAGGAGATGGAGGAACTCGACCAGCGCATGCCGGAAGAACAGATGTTCATAGACATCCACATGGTGCCATTGGGTGAGGAACTGCTGCGAGCCGTGCTGGCCACGCTGAAGCGCTTCCTGCAGGAAGCCTGAACCTACTCTCCCAGCGCAGCCCGCACGGCGGCCTCCGCATCCACGAACCCACACCCGTAGACGTTGTTAGGCACGCCGGCCACCCCACCACAGGCACAGATGGGATTCGAGAACAGCGCGGCGAACGCCCCCGCCGGCACCTGGTCCTGGAGTGTGCAGGCGGCGTCCACCGGCCTGGGTGCGGCCGTCCGGCAGATCAGTTGCTCCGTCCCCTCCACGTCGCCGGCGAGGGCCGGGTTGGCCGACCACAGGAGCGCCACCACTCCCGCCACGTGCGGCCCCGCCATCGAGGTTCCCCCGGCGTAGCCATAGCCGCCACCCGGCACACTGGAACGCACCAATTCGCCTGGCGCCGTGACGTCAGGCTTGACCAGGCCGTCCACCGGCCCACGGCTGCTGAAGCCGACGATCTGCCCAGCGTTGTTCGTCGCGCCGACGGAGAAGACGGCGTCGTAATTGGCCGGGGGCGCAGTAGCCGTACTGCAGGCCGGGCCGTCGTTGCCCGCACTGACGACCATCATGATCCCCGCTGCCCGCAGCGCCTCGACCACGGGCATCAGCGTCCCTGGGAAGCAACCCTCAAAGTCCGGGCAACCCCACGAGTTATTGACCACGTGCGGAGCCAGCCCGACGTCCCCCTCGGTGAAGGGGTTCCCCCCGTGCGGATACGGGGCGAGGAAAAACTCGCTGCACTCGGCGTAGGCCCCCGGGTTGCCAAAGCCACGCCGCATGTTGCGGCAGCCGATCCACCGCGCATCCGGCGCGACCCCCGTGCGGTTGCCCGCCCCATCGTCTCCCAGCACGGTGCCCATCGTGTGGGTGCCGTGGGAGTCGTCGTCGAAGGGCACGGCGGTATCGTCCCAGGCGTCGTGCCAGTTATAGTCGTGGCTGGCCTGCTGGCCGTCCCAGCCCCGGTAGTGGGCCTTGAGCGCAGGATGGGTCCAGTCGTAACCCGTATCCTGTCCGGCCACGACGACTCCCTCCCCCTCTACTCCCAAAGACCACGCCCGGTCAGCGCGGATGGCGGCCAGGTTGGGCTGTACTTGCCCGACCGGCGCTTCGCCCCCGCCGTAGGGGAGCGGTATACGATGGGGGTACTGGCGCACGTTGGGGTTGAGGAGCACCTGGGCCACCCCCGGCCGGCCCTCGAAGCGGCGCATCAACCAGCGATGCCCATCCACGCGGATCATGTTGATGATGTAATACGGGCGATAAGGCACCCCCAGTGCGTCCAGTTCCGCCCGCAGGGGGGCTTGCGTGCGCTGGGCGGCTTCGACCAGCGTCTCGTAGACGTACTGCAGCCGCCCCTCCCGCTCGGGGATCGTGCGGGCCGCGCTCAGGTCGGCCTGCTCCTCCAGGACGATGAGAAAGCCATCGTTGGCCAGGCCCGGCTCACCCGCGAAGACGTACACCCCACCCCACGCGCCCCACAACACGATGGCGGCCGCCCCGGCCCCAGCCAGCCACACCCAGGCCGGCACCCTCACCCGCTCCCGCAACATGAGCAGGATGCGCCGCCCTCCCCACAGGAGCAGCCCCAGCGCCGCCGTGGTCGCCAGGACGATCGTGTGGCTGAGGATGTGCTGCGGCTCTGGGATGTCCTGCGCCAGCACGTCGCGGGGGTCTACGAAGAGCAATGGGGCCACCCGCACACTAAAGGCCACCAGCAACAAGGGGTAGATGCCCCCTTCGCGGGCGCGCAGTTCGGTGAGCAGAAACGCCAGCGGCAGCAGTGTCAGGGCGTTCCCCAGCGCGCCCCACTCTGCCCTGGGCAGGACCCCGCCGAGTGCAGAGATTGCAGCCAACAGGATCGTCGTCAGCGCCGCTACCCACGGCCGGGGAAAGGTGGACGTCAACAGGCAGAATACGACCCCCCACAAGAGCAATACCTGGGGCACCGTCCACGCCAGCGCGTGGAGGGCCAGGCTCAGGCTGGTGAGTCCATCGCCCAGTGCGCCGGTCACCGGCCAGGGAATGGTCACCAGCGCCGCCACCACCAGCGCCAGTAGCACCGTCGTCAGATCCACCCGATTCAGTCCCAGCCAGGCCCACACGGAGCGCTGGCGGATTCCGGCCAGGCGTGGAGCCCACCACCCGGCAAACAGCGCGTACGGGACCAGGAGACCCAGCCGCAGCGCCGCCACCCAGGCATCCTCCCCGTGGAGCGCAGGGGCAGAACCGCCAGGGGCGATGGCCCGCACGGCCGCGTCGAGCACAGCGTAGCCTGCCATGGCCGCCAGTCCCGCAGCCACCGCCGCCGTCGCCTCCCAGCCTACCCGGCGGCGGACCACGAACGTCAGGCCGACGAAGGGCACCAGGAGCAGCACCGCCGTCACGGCGATGGAAACCGCCGCGACTGCGCCTGGCGTCGCCGTCTTGCCCAGCACCGCTTCGGTCACAGCCATCACGCCGACCGGCACTGCCCCCAGCCACAGGCAGGTGGCGATGATCGCGGCTACCTGGCCACAACCCGTTTGTTTTGTCCTGGCCGTTTCGTCCATACGTGACCCCCTTGCGGAACTCTACCGCGGATTATAAACCCGCAGGTCGAGAAGGACAAACAGGATTTGCAGTACACCAGCAAGTGCGGTAGAATGAGCGCAGGAGGTGAGAGATGCCCAGCCCGTTTCCTGGAATGGA
>DATKWP010000499.1:0-4895 GCA_035529535.1 Anaerolineae bacterium
GCGACCTCTTGCGCCCGCTCGCTGCCGGGGTCCTGGCGATTGACCCAGAAATAGAGCCAGATCGCCGTGCCGACCGAGATGAAACCAGCAATCGTACTGACAATCAACCAAACTTCCATACGCTTTTCCTCCTGGAACACAGATTTGGCGGACGGATGCACCCATCCGCTAGGTACATCCATCCGCATTCCGCATTCCGCATTCCGCATTCCGCTGAGAACCGGCTAGGTGGTGGTAGAACGCCACCAGGGATAATGCCTGGCGCGCAGTTCCTCCTGCGACAGCATCGGGTAGTACGTAAGCCGTTCCCCGTTCCCCAAGAAGACGCCACTCTTGATCATGCGGTAGGGGAACGCGGCCGGGTGGATGCGGTCCACCATCTTGGCGCGCACCGTCTTGGTCTTCAGGTCAACCAGGCAGTCACGCATGTGCTCAAGGTTAGAATAGGGGAGATCCCGCACCACACCGTGCACCGGGTCTCTGGCCAGTTCACCCAATTGCAGCTCCACGAAGCAGATAGTGGGCAGAGAGAGCAGGCTGGTAGGGGTCTTGACGACCAGGTCGTAGAACCCGCGCGGGCCGAGCGTACTGACGACCAGGGGATGCACCGGAGCAATCTCCTGGTACAGGTGCAACTCCTCGGTTTCTTCAGGCAACTCAATGCTGGTGTCCAGCCCCAACGTCCGGCCATCTTTGGTCACCAGATAGAGCCTGAAAATTAAGTCCAGCGGCACACGCTCCAACACGCGGTAGACGGAAATGTAGATGGAGGCCTTGGGGCTGCCATCTTCGTGGGGCACGCAACGGCGAATGCCCTCTTCGACGCGGAATTCGGGATGCCTGAAGCCCGGGTCCACTTCGAAAAAGATGGCCTGGCCGCGTGACCTCTTGGCGCTACCGACCGCATAGTAGACGCCAAACTCCTCCGGTGTCAACATGGAAGCGATCAGTGCCTCAGGTGCCAGGGATAGATACAGGTGGACACTTCTCATAACGTCTCCTTTCTCGATATTACTCAGCCTCCCGCAGGTTTACCAACCGGATGTACTCATCCGCCGATGCCTAATTGCCCGCTTGAGCAACCTGCGGGAGGTTCAGGGCTTCAACGAGCAACGGCTACGTCTCCTAGCGCTACCATATCGGCGGCCGGGTTGCCGGCCACGTCCAGCACCGGCACGTTGACCACGTCGGGATACGAGTAGAGGCCGGCCCACACCGCATAACGTCCCGGCGAGAGGTCTTCGGGGATGGGGACGGAGAAGCGGCTCAGCACCAGGTCGCCCGCCCGCCAGGAGGAGGTGGGAAAGCCGGCCCCGTCGTGCTGGCTGCGCAGCCTGCCCTCCTCGTCCAGCAGGTGGGCGAAGAAATGGTAACTCACGCCGGGCGGTGGCGGAGAGGCCACCCACCAGGCCAGCCACACCTCCAGCGCGCTGCCAACGCGGATGGGTACATCCGGTACCGCCTGGTCCACCTGGTAACCCAGGAAGGCCGTACCGTTGGCAAAGCGCAGCGCTTCCGGGAAGCGGGTCAACTCTGCCAGGACGTCCTCCCGGTCCGGCCCACTCCGGTAAAAGAGCCGGTAGGCCCACCCATCGGGCAGCCGCACCACCGGGCCGGGCCGCACATTTCCCAGCCCTGCCAGCCGCTCCAGGACCGGCGCGAGATCGGAAGCGTTCTCCCGGGTAGTCCCAAATCCGCAATCCGCAATCACTTCCGCCACCGGCCCGGCCAGGTAGACGGTCTCGGGAGCATCTGGAACCGGCAACGCCAGACGTCCGTCGGTGAAGCGGTGCGGATGGCCGAACAGCAACGCCTCGAACACCGCCGGCGTCTCATCCGTAGCGGGATTCACGCCCGCGCTCAACACCACGACCTCGGACGGGCTGGCCAGGCGCAGCGCCTCCTGTGCCGCGGCGCGGGTGTACTTGAGGGGAATGCCATAGCCCCCCGTGGTCGGGTACCGGTCGGTAAACAGGAGCAGGCGGCCGATCACGGCGACCTGCCAGCCGCCCCACCCCAAGAGCGCCACGGCGAGGGAAGAAAATGAGTAAATGAGGAATGAGTAAGAGGAATGCGACCTGCCAGCCACCCCACGCCAACGCGGCCACAGCGAGTGGCGGCGCAGCCGCAGCGTGGACAGCCACACCAACACGTCCACCAGCAGTACTGCGATCAGCAGGAACTGGACCGGGTAGAGCAAGATGAAGTAGAAAGGCTGTACCGGCGCCGTCGGCCGGCTCTGCAGGGCAACCGGCACGGCGAACCACAGCAGCAACAGCAGGAGAGGACGGCGGCGCTCCTGTGGCCCGCGTACGACCTGGACCAGCGCGTAGAGGAGGGCCAGAGCAAAAAGCCCCATCATCAGATAGTTGAGTCCCCACAGGTTCGGCAGGCCCGCCAGGTACTCGGGATAGAGGCCACCGGCTAGGCCGTGAATCCCGGCGCTGCCGGTGAGCACAAACGCATAGCGCAGTGCATCCGCCGAGAAGCGCCCCTCCCCGCCCGCGTACCGGGTAAAGCCCCGCAGGTTGGACCAACCGTGGAGCGCATCGTGCACCACGTAAGGAGAGAGCGCCAGGAGAAATAGGGCCAGGCCCACCAGGAACGGCCAGCGGGCCACCTGCTTGCGGTAGAGGAGCACAGCGATGGCCAGGATCGGGATGAACGCCAATCCTCCCAGGTGCAGGCCGACGAGGGCGGCCAGGCCCACGAAGGCGCCCACCAGCGCCCAGGGCTTGCCCCGCACGAAGGTAGCGAGAAGGGCGGCGAAGAAGCCCAGGGTGACCAGGGGCAGGTTCTGGCTCCAGATCTTGCGGCCGTAGACGACGGCCCACGGGCTGACGGCGAACAGGAAGGCAGCCAGCAGCCCCACGCTCCGGCCAAAATAGGCGCGGCCCAGGCCGTAGCAGGCCCACACCGCCAACCCGTTGAGCAGGCCGGTGAAGAGCACGGTGGCCAGTGGGTCCCGCCACAGGCGCAAGGGAATCGCCATGAGGTAGAGGGTGAGGGGCAGAAGGGCCATGCCCCTGGAGGAGTCTGCGCCGGTGGCCGGCAGGTCCCCCTCGTAGGCGATGGCCAACGCGCGGCGGACCACGGTCGCCTCGTCCCGCTTGAACTCGGCCAGCGTGGGCCAGCCCATGCGCAGGAGCAGGGCCAGCGCCACGATGCCCAGCAGCGCTGCGCGGGCCCCCCATGCCCGGCCAGGAAGCAGCCACCCCCGCTCCACGTTACCCTCCATTCGATGATGTTCCATCACCCTTGCGAAGGTTTTTCGCAACCTTCGCAAGGGTCTCTTCTCGCTCCACCAGGTCCGCGATTTTGTCCACTTCGTGCGGACCAAAGACAGGGACCTCTATCCCCTCGACCTGGCCGGCCGGGCCGACGGCGCCGATCACCCACTCGTCGAACAGGTCCCGGATGCACCGGATATACTCATCCGCCTCATCCGCGTCGTCAGGCTGCCCCCGCAGGCACACGATCTTGGGGAACGTCTGCTGCCCCTTGAAGCCCTCGACCAGGACAATGTCCGCCTCCAGGTGGGAGATGACCTCCTCCAGGCTCAGTGGTTCCTTCCAGAAGATGCCGGCCCCCTCGGGCGAGATAAAGCCCACCTGGCCGGCCGCCTCCGCCAGCAGGGCGGTGTCCTTCCCCGGCAGGTCCGCATAGTGCGACAGGTGCTTGACCGCCGCCACCCGGTACCCCCTGGCGATCAACGCGCGCGCCAGCGCGCAGGCCAGCGTGGTCTTGCCGCTGTTGTGATACCCCACGATCCCGATAACTTTCGGCATCCTCGCTCCACTACCCAATCCGCTTTAACGCAAAGACGCAAAGGCGCAGAGGAAAACAATGTCTTTGCGACTTGGCGTCCTGGCGTCTTTGCGTTAAGGATTTGCGCGGACCACGCCAATGTTGTGAGGCAATACTATACCTCAAGGGACGCCAGGAGTCAAATCGCGACGGACCTTCCCGAAAGTTTCAAGGTGCGCCGCGAGACCCAAGGGCGCCCGTAACTTTCGGGAAGGTTAGGCCGGTGGGACAGCCACCGCTACCTGGAGATGTACTTTGGCATCCCTGGCATCGGCGCCGTCCTGCACACGATCAACCCCAGCCTGGCCCCGGATGACCTGGCGTACACGCTGATGCACGCGGAAGACGAGGTGCTGATCTTTAACGAGGACTTCGCCCCCCTGGTCGAACGGGTGCGCCCGCGCCTCCCCTCTATCCGCAAGTACATTATGATCACGGACAAGCCGGAGAAGCACGACGTGTACATGCCGCTCACGCCCATGTTTCACGTCCACGCCTGGGGCATCCCCTACATGTCCACGCTGTTCGGCGTCAAGCAGGTCTATCCCGGCCGCTACCAGCCGGAGATGCTGCTCAAATTGATCCTGGGGGAGAAGGTGACGTTCAGCCACTGCGTGCCGACCATCCTGCAGATGCTCGTGACCGCGCCGGCGGTCCAGGGGCTCGACCTGAGCCGCTGGCAGGTGGTGATCGGCGGGGCGCGGCTGCCCAAGGGGCTGGCGCTGGCGGCCAGGAAGCTGGGCGTCAAGGTCTACACCGGGTACGGCATGTCAGAGACCTGCCCGATCCTGACCATCGCCACGCTCAAGCCGTCCATGGACGAGGACACGCATCTGGACTATGCCATCTCGACCGGGTTCCCGGTGCCGCTGGTCAACCTGAAGGTGCTGAACGCGGCGGGCCAGGAGGTCGCGCGGGACGCGACGGAGACCGGCGAGATCGTGGTACGCACGCCCTGGCTCACGCCGGGCTATTACAAGGACCCCGAGCGGAGCGAGGAACTATGGGCCGGCGGCTGGCTGCACACGGGGGACGTGGCGCACGTGGACGAGCAGGGGTACGTGCAGATCGTGGACCGCATGAAGGAC
>DATKWP010000500.1:0-2223 GCA_035529535.1 Anaerolineae bacterium
CAACTACCTGATGAGCCGGATCAAGGATACCTACCGGGTGCCGTACGAGCGCATCTGCATGCACGAGTTCGTGTGCGAGGGCCGTTTCGCCGACGCTCCCGACGTGCGTGCCCTGGACGTCGCCAAGCGGCTCATAGACTATGGCTACCATCCACCCACCAACTACTTTCCCCTCATCGTCCACGAGGCGTTGATGATCGAGCCAACGGAGACGGAGAGCAAGGAGACGCTGGACGGTTTCGCCGAGGCGCTCCTGCGCATGGCCGAGGAGGCGCGCACCGCTCCCGCCCTCCTCCACGAGGCTCCCCACCGGGCTCCGGTGCGCCGGCTGGACGAGGTCCGGGCGGCCAAGGATTTGATCCTGCGCTGGGAGCCAAAGTAGAGGCACCAGTGGCGAACGTCAAGGAAATCGTGCGCAGGATCATCGCCCTGCGCGCCCGCGGCGTGCGGATCACGCTGCTGGCCGTGTGCCCCAATTCGGATGCAGTATTGGAGGCGGCGGTCAAAGTGGCCGCCGCCAACGATATGCCCATGCTGTTCGCGGCGACGCTCAACCAGGTGGACCGCGATGGGGGCTACACCGGCTGGACCCCACGGGCCTTCGTCGCCCGCATGCGCGAACTGGCTGCCAAGCACGGGTGTTCTGCCCCTCTCTACCCCTGCCTCGACCACGGAGGCCCCTGGCTGAAGGACGTCCACACCCGCGACCGGCTGAGCCTGGCAGAGACCATGGCCGAGGTAAAGGCCACGCTCACCGCCTGCCTGGAGGCCGGGTATGCGTTGCTCCACGTGGATCCGACGGTGGACCGCACGCTTGCCCTGGGCCAGCCTCTGCCGATTGGCGTGGTGGTCGAACGCACGGTCGAGTTGATCGCCCACGCCGAGATGGAGCGCGTACGGCTTGGGCTGCCGCCGGTATCCTACGAGGTCGGCACGGAGGAGGTGCACGGTGGGTTGGTGGACTGGGACAACTTTGACCGGTTTCTCAGCGGCTTGCAGGCCCGCCTGGAGGCCGCCAGGCTGGCCCACGCCTGGCCGTGCTTCATCGTTGGGAAGGTGGGGACTGACTTGCATACGACCACCTTCGACCTGCAGAGTGCTCGCCGCCTGTACGAGCGGGTCGCTCCGCTCGGCTCGCTGGTCAAGGGCCACTACACCGACTGGGTGGCCAACCCGGCCGACTACCCGGCCACCGGGATGGGGGGGGCGAACGTCGGCCCAGAGTTTACGGCGACCGAACTGGCGGCGCTACACGAACTCTGCGCGCGCGAGAGCAACCTGCCAGGCCGGTCACCTTCTGGCTTCCAGGAAGCCCTCAGGACCGCCGTGCTGGAATCCAACCGCTGGCAAAAGTGGCTCTTGCCCGATGAGGTTGGCCGCGGCTTCGACCAACTGGTACCCGCCAGGCAGGAATGGCTGGTCGCCACGGGCGCGCGTTACATCTGGACCGACCCACGGGTCGTGGCGGCCCGCCAGCGGCTGTACGATCACCTGCGCCCCGCACTCCCCGATCCCCACAGGTTCGTCGTGGAGCGCATCGCGCAAAACGTCCAGGTGTACGTGGATGCCTTCAACCTGAAGGACTCTGCGGAGATCCTGGCCGGATGAGGGCTTATGCCCACGTCTTATCTGCGCCTCACAATCCAAGCCAGGCCGATTCCGATCAAGATGGGCAACACGCCGATAGAAGGTTTGAGCGTTGGCCCGAACCACACCCGCTTCCACGAATTGACCCGCGCGTTCTGTACATCCTGTGGATCGTACAGCACATTCACCTGGGTACCCACTTCGTACTCGGCCGGGTAGGTGCCGATGCCGTCCGTGAAGCGTACCACTTACTCATCGCGAGTCTGGAATTCAACCACCGGCACGTACGCCGCTCCACTTTCTGCAAACGGACGAAAGGTGTTGCCAATCACCGTACCACGCGCGAGGGCGGAAGCGTTGACCATCTGTGCAGTTTTATAGAGATGGACAAGATGGCATCTTGTCCTACGTGCCACCTGTGATAGAATATCCTCGCGAAGGAGGTGAGCAATGAACCTGGGTGTGCAATACTACCGGCCGCCGTTCCCGGAACAGAAGTACTGGGAGGATGATTTTGCCCGCATCAAGGACTGTGGACTGAACACGGTGCAACTGTGGGTCTTGTGGGGCTGGGTCGAGCCGAAGCCAGGCCGCTTCTATTTCGACGACTACGACCGGCTGGTGGAACTCGCCGCG
>DATKWP010000501.1:0-2188 GCA_035529535.1 Anaerolineae bacterium
GCCCTGCCAGTTGCCGGTGTAGCGCTCGGTCGTCAGCGGCGTGGCCACGTCCACGGCCTCAACCTGCCCGCTGAGGCCGGGGAAGCGCTGCTCCAGCCGGTCCATCACGGCCAGGGCAATCTGTTTCTTCTCTGCTTCGTACCGCTCGCGCTCCTCGGCCAGTTTCTTCCAGTAGTCGTAGGTGGACTCGAACATGGCGACGATGACCGATTTGCCCGCCGGGGCTATGGTCGGGTCGTAGCAAAAGTGCCGCATCCCCAGGCGGAGGCGCGGCTGGCCGGAAACCACGATCGGCTCAGCCAACGGGTAGGTCACCGAGTGCGGTTGGTCCGCCAGGTCGCGGGCCACGCCCAGGGACACCTGCACGATGGGCGGGAAGATGGGCAGGTCCGCGTAGTAGCCGCGGATCTTGTCGTTGACGTACTGGCCTTCCAGCATATCGAAGATCGTGGCGTGCCCATCGGCGGCGGAGATGACGACGTCGGCGCGGTGCTCCTCGCCGTTGGCCAGGCGCACGCCGACGGCGCGTGGCACCCTCCCCCGGCCCCTCCCCGATGCGGGGAGGGGAGATTCCTCCACGAGGATCTTTTCTACCCGCGAGCGGTAGTGGATCTGGCCGCCCAGGTCGAGGTAACGCCGCTCGATGGCCTGGGAGAAGGCCAGCGAGCCGCCGATGGGATAGCCCGCGTCGTGGTTGTGCATTAAGGCCAGTGTGAACAGTAGCGCCACCATTGGGAAGTCAGGCATATCGAAGACATCCCCGAATGCCTGGCGCAGGAAGGGATCGCCGAAGCGGGCAGCGAAATCTTGGAGCGACACCTTGCTGTACTTGCGCATCGTCCACAGGAAGGGCAGTATCTTGAACGCTCTACGGATGCCATTGAGCAGTCCTGGGAGGGCGCCCCCGGGACGGGGGCTGCGAGCAGGGGGGGCGCCCCCGGGGCGGGGGCTGCGAGCAGGGGGGGCGCCCTCGGGACGGGGGCTGCGAGCAGGGGGGGCGCCCCCGGGACGGGGGCTACGAGCAGGCGGCCCGGCCGGACCGCCCATCACGTCGCTGAGGAGGCGCAGCGCCTGGCCGAACTCCTCGATCACTTCGGTATCCAGGGGGGCCAGTTCCTTCATGTGACGCTCCAGCCGGTCAACGTCGGTGTAGAGGATGAAGGCCTTGCCGCCTTCTCCTTCGATGCGCATGAACTCGTCGTGGTCCACGATTTGGCGGCCCTGCGTCGCGCCCAGTTCCTGCCAGATGCGGTTGAAGGGGCTGCCGGGTCTGGTGCCGACCAGCCAGTGGATGCAGCCGTCGAAGGTGTACCCCTTGCGCTTCCACGAGGTACACAACCCGCCCGGCTTGTCGTGCAGTTCAAAGATGTGGGTGCGGTAGCCGTTCATCTGGCCATAGCAACCGGCGGCCAGGCCGGCGATGCCGGCACCGATGATGATGATAGATTTCTCCATTGCTTCTCCTCCCCCAATTGAAGCGTCTACTTTCTGAGCAATGTGCGCAGATTGGTGGCCCAGGTGCGGATGGCCTCCCAGTTGCGCAGGTCGCCCGACTGTTTGGCCATGGCTTTCATCATCAGCCGGATCAGGAAGAACTGTCTCTCATATTCCTCCCCCTCGGTCAGGACCGCTCCCGCGAACAGTCCGACGTCTACCGGCTGCACTTCCGGCGCTTTCTGGCGCAGGGGGTCCAGGTAGGCCATGGTCTGGCTGCGGTTCTCGGGCGTGTCCTCGCTCATGGTCAGGCAGACGACGAAATAGGCGACCGGCATCTTGCTCAGGGCCTGCTGGTGCCTTTGCACGAACTTGACCGCCTGCGGATGGAGCCTCCCCGCGCGCGCGGGGGTGCCCAGGACCACGGCCCGGTAGGGGCTCAGGTCGGTCACTTCCCTGGCCCGGCGCACGTCTACGACTGTGGCTTCGCCCTGCAGCGCTGCGCCGATGGCCTCGGCCACCCCGCGGGTGGACCCGGCCCAGGTGGCGTATGCTACCAGAATCTTGTTGTCCATGCCAGCCTCCCTCATTTTCGCGATGGGCGTCACGCCCATACAAGAGTGTAGTTTCGACCCGATAGTATACCATACTTGACGTTTTTTAACAGCACGTTAAGAAACGGGTCAACGTTTCGTCAAGGCTGATCCTGCGCTGCGATTTGTGCTTTCCCCTGGCGCACATATAATGACCGGGT
>DATKWP010000502.1:0-11503 GCA_035529535.1 Anaerolineae bacterium
TGGCGGCCCTTGGAGGTGGCGTGGCTCACCTCCCGCACCTGCAGCCCCAGGCCGGGCTGCAGGGCGTTGAGCAGACTGGTCTTGCCCACGCCGGAGGGGCCCACCAGCGCCGAGATCTTGCCCTGCAGCGCCTTGCGCAACGGTTTCACCCCGCTGCCGGCGACGGCGCTGGTATAGAGCACCGGATAGCCGATTTTCCCGTACACGCCGAAGAGCGCCCGCGCCTCCCGGCGGCTGACCAGGTCCACCTTGTTGGCGCACACGACGGCCGGGATGTGTTGCCGTTCCGCCCCCACCAGCAGCCGGTCGAGCAGGCGCAGGCTGGGGGAGGGTTCCGCACAGGCAAGCACAAAGACCGCCTGATCGGGATTGGCGACGATGACCTGCTCCCGCTCGGCCAGGTACCCTTCGCGGTCCCAGCGCCGGGAGCCGCGCCCTTTGGTCAGCGGGGCCAGCCGCACCAACGCCCGTTCCCGCCCGGCGACTTCCTCGATCATGCCGCTGCCGTCCTGGGCCAGGCTGATGCGCACCCGGTCGCCGACGGCCAGCAGGTCGGTGTCGAGCCGCTTCTGTTTGAGCCGCCCCCGCACGTGGCACACGACGTCACTGCGGTCGGTGTGGACGGTGAAAAAGCCACTCTGCGCTTTGATGATCAGGCCGTCTAGCAGTTCAGGCATATCTGTGCTGGTCCCCACGCGGCATAGGCATCATCCTCCCAATTCTGAACTCATCCGTTTGTTCATTCTAAACAGTTTTCGCGTTCCTGTCAACGCCGGCTCTGGCCCAAAGCCGCGTTTTGTGCGATAATTCTAGAAACCTGTTTTCTGAGAGAAAACGGGTTTCTACCAGGAGAGGGAGGTCAGGTCGAAAGATGAAACAAGCAACTGTTGCCGAGACTGCGCAGACCGAGGCAGGGCAGGCAGGAGGACCGGCCAGGTCCAGGCGCCAACTGCCGCGCGGCCACGTGACCGTCTTCCCCAACTGGTGCAAGGGCTGCGGGCTGTGCGTCGAGTTCTGCCCGGCGGGAGTGCTGGAACAGGGGGCCGACGGGAGGGTCACCGTGGCCCACCCGGCCAAGTGCACCGCTTGCCGCTGGTGTGAATTGCACTGTCCCGATTTCGCCATCTTCGTCGCCGACGTGGAGCTAGAGGAGAAGGAGGCCCAATGACCGAGACACCGACTGCCAGGCTCATGCAAGGGGACGAGGCGTGCGCCGAGGGAGCGATCGCCGCCGGCTGCCGCTTTTACGCCGCGTACCCCATCACCCCGGCCACGGAGATCGCCGAGATCCTGGCGCGGCGGCTACCGCAGGTGGGGGGCTTTTTTATCCAGATGGAGGACGAGATCGCCTCCATCGCCGCCGTCATCGGCGCTGCGGTGGGTGGGGCGAAGGCCATGACCGCTACCTCCGGCCCCGGCTTCAGCCTGATGCAGGAGAACATCGGCTACGCGGCGATGGCCGAGATCCCCTGCCTGATCGTGGACGTACAGCGGTTGGGGCCTTCCACCGGGCGGCCCACCAGCCCCTCCCAAGGGGACGTGATGCAGGCCCGCTGGGGCACCCACGGCGACCATCCCATCATCGCGCTCACCCCCTCGTCCGTGCGCGAGACGTTTGACCTGACCGTGCAGGCGTTCAACTTTGCCGAACGGTACCGCACGCCGGTGATCTTGCTGATGGACGAGGTGATCGGCCACATGCGGGAGCGGGTCGAACTGCCCGACCCGGCGACGATCGTGCGGGCCGAGCGGGCGGGCACGACGGTGCCGCCGGAATGGTACAAACCCTACGAGAACTTGACCACCGACGTGCCGCCGCTGGTGCCGTTCGGCGAGGGGTACCGCTACCACATCACCGGCCTGCACCACGACGAGCGCGGGTATCCCACCGAACGACAGGACGAGGTCGAGCCCTGGCTCGAGCGCATCTTCCGCAAGATCGAGCGGGGCCTGTCGGATATTCTGCTCTACGATAGCGACGGCGTCGAGGACGCCGAGACGCTGGTCGTGGCCTACGGGGCGACAGCCCGCTCGGCCCGCCACGCCGTCGAGCTGGCGCGCGGGCGCGGGCGCAAGGTGGGCTTGCTCAAACTCAAGACCATCTGGCCCTTTCCCGAGGAGGTGGTGGAACAGGCCGCCGAGCGGCTGCACCACGTGGTGGTGCCGGAGATGAACATGGGCCAACTGGTGCTGGAGGTGGAGCGGGTGGTCGGGCGGCACAAGGTGCGCCGCGTCAACCGGGCCGACGGCGAGATGATCCAACCCGCCCAGATCCTGGCGGCCATCGAGGAGTGGGAGTGGACAAGATGAGCAAGCAACCACACGAATCGCGGGTCCACGAGCGGTACCTGCGCCACAGCAAAAAGTTCCCCAACGTCTGGTGCGCGGGCTGCGGCATCGGCATCGTCCTGGGGGCCATCATCCGGGCGGTGGACGGGCTGAAACTGGACAAGGACGAGGTGGCGCTGCTGTCGGGCATCGGCTGCACGGGCCGCATGCCGGTCTACGTGGACTTTAACACCATGCACACGACGCACGGGCGAGCGCTGGCCTTTGCCACCGGGCTGAAGATGGTGCGGCCGGAGATGAAGGTGATCGTGGTGATGGGGGATGGGGACGCGCTGGCCATCGGCGGCAACCACTTTATCCACGCCGCGCGGCGGAACATCGGGCTGACCGCCATCGTGGTCAACAACGCGACCTACGGGATGACCGGCGGCCAATATTCACCCACCACCCCCATCGGCGCGCTGGCGACGACCGCACCCTACGGCCACATCGAGCAGCCTTTCCCCATCGCCGAGTTGGCGGTGGCGGCGGGAGCCCCGTTCGTGGCCCGCAGCACCGTCTATCACGTGCAGGAGTTGGAAAAGTACATTGCGCAGGCCATCACCAGGCAGGGGTTCGCCCTGGTCGAGGCCGTGAGTTACTGCCACACGACGCTGGGACGGCTCAATCGCTGGGGCAGCGCGCCCGACATGATGCGCGGCCTCAAGGAAACCAGCATCACCCTCAGGCAGGCCGAGAAGATGAGCGAAGAAGAGAAGCAGGGCAAGATCATCCGCGGCGTGTTCGTAGAGCGGGACGTCCCGGAGTATACGCAGTTGTACGAGCAGATCATCGAGCGCGCACAGAAGGGGGCAGCCTGATGGCCAGGCAAACCGAGGTGCGCTTGGGCGGCACCGGCGGGCAGGGGGTGCTCCTGGCCGGCATCCTGCTGGCCGAGGCGGCCATCCGGGACGGCAAGAACGCCACGCAGACCCAGTCGTATGGGCCGGAGGCGCGGGGCGGGGCCAGCCGGGCGGAGGTGGTGATCTCTGATGGAGAAATCTACTACCCCAAGGTGCTCCAGGCCGACGTCACGCTGTGCATGAGCCAGGAGGCGTGCGACCGGTACGGCGGGCAGGGGCGCCCAGGGGGCTTGTTGATCCTGGACGCGGACCACGTGACCCGCGCGCCGACGACGCGGGCGGTGCGGGTGGCCATGACGCGCCTGGCGCGCGAGGTCACCGGGCGGGAACTGGTCGCCAACGTGGTCGGGTTGGGAGTGCTGGCCGGGCTGACGGGCATCGTGTCGCGGGAGGCGCTGGAGGCAGCGGTGCGGGCCCGCGCACCGCGCGGGAGCGCGGAAATCAACCTGAAGGCGCTCGCGGCAGGCTTCGAGGCGGCGACACAGGTACGGGGGAGCACGTAGAGCAAAGAAACCAGGTTTTGTCGCTGCGCTTACGGAAAAACCTGGTTTCTACGGCTGAATCACGGGGTGGAGAGCAGCACCTGCACCCTCACCGTCTCGCCAAGCGCGCCTGGCAGATCGAACGGTTCGCTGCATGCCAACTCCCTGCCTGCGCGGCCCTGGTAGAGCACCCAGTGGAAGGGACCTGTGCCCAGATCCTCGTCCGCCACCCACCACACCTTCTGACCCTCGGTAGGGTTGGCCTCGTCGAGTGTGCCCTGCCATCCGGTGACGTCGTGCCATGCCCCCGCCCGATCCTGCCATTGCACGACGGTCCACAGTTCTTGCCAGTGGGCGAGCGCCTGTAGTCCCTGGGGGGTGAACGAGACGCGCAACTCGATGAAGCCGCCGGAGGGCGCCTGGGGGGAGCCGGGCTGGACCTGGGGTTGGCGCGTGGGGCGGGGGGGCAGGTGGGATGGAGCGGCCTGCGCCATGGGGGGCGACCATGCCACCACCCCTAGGAGGCCGACGATAGACGTGGCGAGGGCAAGCGCCAGACAAATCCTCGATTGACCGTTACGTGTACGCATATTCACAGTCTCCTATTCACTGACCAGCGAGGCGCCAGGCACCTGGTGGGCGCCTGGCACCCGCGAACTCTCATGGCCTGAGCGGCAGCCGGTGGCCTTCTGTGCGCCGGGGATCTTCTTGGGCAGGTCGTCCTGCCTCCGCTGGCGCGTCGCTCATCGTGCTGAGCGCCGAGAAGACGGGGCCACTGACGTTGTTATACGGTTCCCCCCGCTGCTCGTGGTTCTCCAGCACCCCGCCGTAGGTGGAGTTCAGGTTGGCCGAGTCCACCTGGACGTAGATGGGGAGACCTGCGGGCAGGGGAGTGGGGAAATGGCTGTAGTCGTCCCGGTAGTAGTCATCGCCGATGGTGAGGGTGATGGTCTGCCCGACTGCCAGGGGCAGGGCAGGGGCGGTGACGCCCCACACGATGCCCCGGCTGCACAGCGCGTCCCAGGCCTGGTTGACGGCGGTGGGGACGGGGTGGGGGTCCACGTACAGGTCCACCCAGAATTCGTCGTCGCCGAGGACGGGGGCGTCGCCCTGGTTCTTGATGACGATCTGGACGCGACTGCCGGCGACGGTGATTTGCTCCACCACCAGGTCGGGGGCGGGAGGGGTGTATTTGTTCAGGACGATGGGCAGGTAGATGATGGTGCCCTTGGGCTTGAGGGAGACGGTGGTGGTGGCGGTGTTGGTCACCACGTCGCCCGCCGGGGGAGTGCCGGTGACGGTGACGGTGTTGGTGAGTGGGCCGGGCAGGTCGCTTTGTGTCACCGTGTACGTGGCGGTGCCGGTAGTGGTCTCGCCTGGAGCCAGGGTGGTGCGCCCCAGGGGGATGAGGCCCAGCCGGTCGTCGCTGGCGCTGACGCCGGTGAGCGTCGCGTCGCCCGGGTTGTCCACGGTGTAGGTGTAGGTAATCGTGTCGCCCACCTTGGCCATCCCCGTGCTGGCCTCCTTCCGCACGCCGATGGTAGGCCCGATGACGCGCACGGTGACTGTTTCGGCGTCGCCCACCGGATTGCCGGCCGGGTCGGTACCGGAGGCCTGGGCGGTGTTGATGAGCGGGCCCGCCGCTGTGGGGGCGACGGTGATCGTCACCGTGGCCGTGGCGCCAGTGGATAGGTCGCCGAGGGTGCAGATGACGGGGCCTGTCCCGTTGCAGGTGCCCTGGCTGGATGCAGCCGCGCCGAACGTCACACCCACCGGCAGCGTGTCGGTGACGACCACGCCGAGCGCGGTCGCAGGGCCGGCATTGAGGACGGTGACCGTGTAGGTCAGGGGATCTCCGATCCTCGCGGGGTCCGCGGAACTGGTCTTGGTGACCGAGAGGACGGCGGCGGGCCGGACGTGGAGGGTGGCCGTGCCGGCCAGGCCGGCGTACGCGCCGGTGACGGTCCAATCGCCGGCAAAGTGGCTCGTGTAGGCGTTGTCGGTCCAGGTGCCGCCCGCCCCAGGCTGGATGCTGAAATCGGTCTCGCCGGTCACGTCCCAGGTCTGGCTGCCGTCGTCCACGGTGGCAGTATAGGTGGCGACCTGGCCGGCGGCAACCGTCTGCTCATCCGGGGCGATGGTCAGAGTGACCGGCAGGCTCGTGTAGTAAACCGTCACCTTATGCAGCGCCGGGGTGGTGAACAGGTTGGTTGTAGTCAGCGTGGCTTCGTATTGAACCCAGCGCCCGGCGTCGTTGCTGATGAGCAGGCCTGTCTGGGGATAGTTCATCCACGGGGCCACACTCAGGTCGTCCTGCGTGGCTGCCGTGCGTACCTGTAGACTGACGCCGGTGTCTGGCGGGGTGGTCACATCCCACGTCAGATATTTCCATGAGGAGAACTGGCCCGTATCGTAGGCGATGGAGAGGAGTTGCCCCTGGCTCCCATACCCGGGCTGGGGCGTGGCCAGCGTGACTGACGGCTCCTGGGCCGCCCGCAGGCGGGTCTTGACCCAATCCACATCCATGGGTAAGGCTCTGGCATAGAAGTTGACGTACATCCCGCTGTCGGGCACGTTGGTGGTGGCGCTCATGACTTCCGTGCCGTCCATGGACCAGCGAGCTTGGCCGGGCCACCAGTCGGTGACGTAGGTGTGCCAGGCCGCCAGGCCGCCGGGCGGGTCGGCAATCGGCAGGCGGGAGAAGGGGGCACCGTCGTTGCGGATCAGGGCTTCCAGACCGTTGGGCAACGGAAACTCTTCGAAGACGATAAAGTTGGGCGCGTCCGTTCGTCCATCCTCCCAGCCACACCAGGCGTAGTTGTTCTCGCCGCCAAACCGCACCCTCGCCTCCAGCGAGGCGAAGGTATAGGGCGTCGTGCCGATGATGTTGGCATTACTGGCGAGGTGAGCCTGTCCACCGCTGATGGCCACCGTGCCCTGCGGGCTCCAGCGCGGGTCGAGCGAACTGCCGTCGAAATCATCCCACAGGGCGTACACGTCGGCCCGATCGGCGGGGGGCGTGCCGGTGGCGGGGTTCCCATAGTAGATGTAATAGTCGCCGTCGCGGCCATTTCCCAGAATCAGGGCTTGGGACTTGAACCAGACGTCGGTGGCGGCGCTGTTGAACGGGGTCTCGGCCACGCGGTCCAGTTCCACCGGTGCCGGGCCGCCCGTCCACACCACGCGCAGGTCGTTGCCGTCTGGCCGCAACTTGCCTTCGCTGGCCAGGGTCGCCGTGTCGAGGATCAGCCGGAGTGAGTAGCCGGTTGGCAACTCGCTGGCGACGTTATTGTCAACGAACAGCCTGCGCCGGTAACTCCAACCGGGGGTGCCACCCACCGAAAAGGAGCCGGTCTCCTCCCCCTCGCCGACGAGGGTCTCCTCCAGCAGGACGCTGCCCGGCCGGGTGGTGGGGTCGAGGCTGGTCAGGGTGTCGCCCTGAAAGTCGGCCTGGCTGTCCTGGACCCACTCCGACCAGGGAGAGGTAACCTCGAACGGGAGGACGATCGAGACGGGGGCGAATGCAGTGTCGCCGGCGAAGGCGACGGTCAAACTGTACTGTCCGGGGGCGGTCATCAGATTCAGGGGGCTGCTGGCTGCACCGTTGCCGTCCGTCGTGGCTGAGGCCGCCAGCAGGCCGTTTACTCCGCTCAAGGTGAAGTCCACGGTCCGCCCGACGATGGGGGCGTCGTCGTCGTCGAGCAGGGTGGCGGAGAGGGTGATTTGCGATTCGCTGTCACCCGTGACAGGGCCGGTGTAGGTCAGGTTGCTGCCCGGTAGGCGGATGCCCGGAACGTAGGTGGTGCCGATCTCGTAGAAGATGGGCGTGGCCGTAGGATCGCTGCTGGTCAATTCCAGTTGATACTGGATCCAGCGGTGGTCCGCGCTGGTCACCGGCGATCCGCTGTCAGTGATCCAATCGGACCAGGGGGCGGCAGCGAGTTGGTTGGCCCGTTGGGCCGTGCGGGTGCGTACGCGCACCCCCGTATCGCCGCCCGCTGCCGCGTTCCAGGAGACGGTCTGCCATTCCACTCCCACCCCGCCATCGAAGGCTGAGGAGAGCAGCGTGCCACTGGCCCCGTACTGGGCCGGAGTGCGCACGACGATGTCGTCGGCCGCTATGGCATACGGCCCGCTGTACCCCGACGCCACCCACGTATCCACGCTCACGCCGCCGCCCAGGTAGGCTGGCCGGCTGTCGTAGTTGTTGTCTGTCACATCTATCACCGGGGCGCCGTCGTAGTAGACGCGGATGCGGTTGGCGTCGAAGGCCATCTTGAGCGTGTGCCAGCCCGTGCCGACGCTGGGCAGGTTGACCTGCTGCATCGGGGTGCCGCTCCAGTTCGTCCAGTCGCGGAATTTCACCAGTTTCAACACGTTGGAGCCGCCCGACGATCCGTCAGGGTAGACCCACGCACCATAGTGGGCGCCGGTGGCGGGGTCTACCCGCCCGCCGAGGCCGCCGCCAAACGCGCCGGCCGGAAACTGGATGCGTCCCTCGACGGAATAATCGGCCCACAGCGGAGCCGTGTACGTATATACGTAGGCATAGCCGGAACTGCTGCCCGCGTGTAGTTCCCCGCTCATCACCGTCCACGTGCCGAGCCGCACGGCCCACGGCAAGAGCGGATCCACCGGGTCGAGGCCGAAGGTGTCGCTCCACACGATGGCGTCGGAACTATCCCGCACCACAAAGTTATTGAAGGTGGGCCCGTATAGGCTCCGGGAGTTGCTGGCGGTCCACAGATCCACGCCGGCGTAGCCGTTGGTGTAGGGCGCACAACTGTTGTACTGTCCGCAGTTCGGTTCGTTGCCGTTGTCCGTGTCGTCAATGATCAGGGAGCCATCGTAAAAGACCCGAATCCGGTTTCCGGTGAAAGAGAGTCTGAGGTGATGCCAGCCGGAACCGACCCCACCCGGGATGCTCACGCTGGCGAAGCCAGGTGAGTTCCACCAACCCCATTGGTCGTAGAATTTGAGCGCCCGAATCGTCGCAGTGCCCCCTGCGGCGGTCTCCGGGTAGACCCAGACCGCGTAGCGTTGCCCTGTGGCCGGGTTCAGGCGGCCAAAGATGCCGCCTCCACCCGAAAAATCGAGGATTTGCGGGAAGCGAATGTCCGCTTCGACCGAATGATCGGCGATCACCACGGTGTTGGTGTAGGCGTATCCGTAGGGGCCTGGCTCAGAGGTCCCACAGTTGAGCACGCCGCCGTTGGTGTTGAACACGCCCCGGTTCGGCCACCGGGCACTGCCCGGCGGGATGATCCAGGTGAACGGCACGGGGTCCGGATCCGGTGGCCGGGTGAAGTCGTCGGAGAACAGGGGGTCACCGCCGGAGGCGATGCCCAGTTGTACCTGTCCCTCGACGCTATCGTCAACGCCCACGGCCGAGTCGTAGCGCGTCTCGTCGGCCCAGACCGCCTGGCCTGCGCCGCCAGCCCAATCGGTCTGCACCCAGCCCTCCAGCGGCGTGTACCGCACCTCGACACTGGAAGCAGTCGTGCCCACCCGGACCTTGACCCCGTAGTTGGTGGTGCGGAAGTCGGCAGGGTCGGCCGGCGCGCCGTCCAGGAAGACCTGGAGGCCGCTGACGGCCCCGCTGTCCCAGTGAGGGATGACCATTTCTACGGCGGTGTCGGGGGCGGTGGCCCCGCTGACCGTGGCTCCGGCGATGGCCGTATTGCCCGCCTGGCTGTAGGTGGGCATTACAGTCACGTTGGAACGCAACAGCCACCAGTCGTACACCCCCACCGCATTGGTTGCCCACATTCCCGGCTTGGAGGCGCTGTACGTGACGTACTCCCGTTGTACTCCACCGGCCGAAGAACCGTGCCCATACAGGTTGATTAACGCGCCGAGGTCGTAGTAGAAATCCACGGCCGCCCGCACGGTGGAAGCGTCGTGCCCGGACTCCAGAGACTGGGCGACGTTCGTGCCGATGTACCAGTCGCTCACCGGCAGCGTGACGTGCGAATGGCGCTGGCCGGGTGTCTGGTAGGACAGAGTCCAGTGCGGGAAGGGGCTGATCTTTTGTTCGCCCATGGCGACCGCGCCCAACTGCCCCAGGATGTCGTAGGAGCCTTCGCGCGCCGAGTTGAAATAGGGCGAAACCCACACGCGCGGGCAATTGTCTGCCGCACCACAGCCTGGCCGGCCATTGTCCACCCCATCCAGCCAGCCCTCGATGTCCAGGAAGGAGGTCATGACCGAGGTATAGGCGTAGGCATAGCCGTCGGCATAGCCCGACGGGTGGGTGTCCAGCGCTTCATCTGGTCCCCAGTGCCAGTAGTCGTAGGCGCTGGGCGACAGGGCTGGGTTCACAGGGTTGACCAGGCCGCCGTTGTGAGAGCCGATGGTCGCCCCGTACAGCGAGATGGCTCTGCGCAGGCTGGCGACGGTGGCGGTGGGGTCCCCCATGTGCTCGCGGAGGGTGCCGGTACAGAAATAATAGTCACCCTTGGCCCCGGCCGCCTGTTCGGCCTGGGCCGAAGCCTCGATGGACTGGATGCGGGACGGGGTGTTCTCAAAGTCGTGACGGACGACGAAGGCGGCGTCGTACCCGTATCGCCAGGGGCTGCGCTTGACGATGGGCAGGTTGGCAAACTCGAAGGCCCACTCGATGGCGTTGCGGTAAATGAGATAGGCGTACATCCCTGGATCGTTCCCGCCATGGCCGATGAGCGGATTGAACGCGCCGTGGTAGATGAAGCGCCCGTGGCCATAGCCGCGGGTCACCAGCAGCGGGCCTGACCCGCCATTGGCGATGACCTCGGCGTCGCTGGCGGCCACCCGCCACACGTCGTGGTTGCCGTGCACCGTGTGCGAGCCGGTGACGCCCCAGGGGATCTCTTCCGAGTACAGCGGCATGCGCCAGGTGAGGGTGCCCCAGGGAATGTGCCACACCAGCCGGTGGTCCATCGTTTTGGTGAACTGCACGTTCTGATACCAGTTCTGGCTGTGGTCAGGGTTGGCCACGTGCAGCCCCATCTCGTCGGCCAGCGCAAAATCCCCGCGGGGCGTGCCGTCGGCGTGGCGGGTGAAGGCGGACGAGCCGACGAACAGGAATCCGCCCGCGGCGACGTAATCGCGCAGCGGGGCGATCTCGGCATCGGCGATCGCTTCGGAGGCCAGGCTGATCACGATAGGGTACCTGGGGGACCCGTCGGGATACAACAGGTGGCCGGCCGCGATGTCGGCGTCGCTTACCTCGACGAAGGGGGTGCCATCCGAACTCAACGCCTCCTTCAGCGATTCGACCATCACCAGGTAATGCCACGAAGTGTACCACGTCCCTCCGGTGTCCAAAGCCTGGGTATGCTCAGAGACGTGGATGGCCACGACAGGTTCAGGGACCATAGTGGCCTGGAACGCCGGGGCGGCCAGGGCGGCGGCCGGAGCCAACACCACCAGCAGGGTCGCCAGGGCCAGGCTGATGCACAAGATCCATTTCCTGGACATTGGGTTACCTCCTCTTGAACTAACCCCGCCAGACGAAACGGGCCTTCACCGGCGGCATGCACCGGGGAAGGCCCGCCCATCTGGAAATGGTTTGGTAATCTACAGCCGACCAATTACACGGGGCCGGCAATTTGATTGTACAGGGCAAAGGTAATAAGCAGGACGGATTAGGGCTAAGAAACCCTTAGAATCCAGGCAGCAGTAAAGAAACCAGGTTTTTCTCAAAAACCTGGTTTCTCAGGGCTTTTGGCGCGTTTCTAGGGCCTGGGGGGCAACCAGCCGGACGGGGTGGGCGGGTGGGCCTCTGTGGCCGTCCCTTCCTCCATGGCGTTGAGCGTCGAGAGGACCGGGCCACCGACGTTATTGTAGGTC
>DATKWP010000503.1:0-4696 GCA_035529535.1 Anaerolineae bacterium
GCCAAGATCGCCGCCTGGCAATCCGACCACCTGCCCATCTACGAACCGGGCCTCGAGGAGATCGTCTTTAGCATCCGGGGCCGCAACCTCTTGTTCTCCACCGAGATCAACCGCCACATCGCCGAGGCGGACGTCATCTTCGTCAGCGTCAACACCCCGACCAAGACCTTCGGGCAGGGGGCGGGCAAGGCGGCCGACCTGCAATATTGGGAAAAGACGGCGCGCCAGATCCTGGAGCACTCGACCACTCCCAAGATCGTCGTGGAGAAGAGCACATTGCCCGTCCGCACCGCCCAGGCCATGGAACGCATCCTCAACTCCAACGACAAGGGCCTCCACTTTGACGTCGTCTCCAACCCGGAATTCCTGGCCGAAGGCACCGCCATCCGCGACATGGAGACGCCCGACCGCGTGCTGATCGGCGGGCGGGAGACCCCGTCGGGCCAGCAGGCCATCCAGGCCATCGTGGACATCTACGCCCACTGGGTGCCCCGCGAGCGCATCCTCACCGCCAACGTGTGGTCGAGCGAACTCTCGAAACTGGCGGCCAACGCCTTCCTGGCCCAGCGCGTCTCCTCGATCAACGCCATCTCGGCCCTGTGCGAACAGACGGAGGCCGACGTCACCGAGGTGGCCCACGCCATCGGCACCGATTCGCGCATCGGCCCGCGCTTCCTGCGGGCCAGCGTCGGTTTCGGCGGCTCCTGTTTCAAGAAGGACATTCTGAACCTGGTCTACCTGTGCGAAACCTACGGCCTGTACGACGTGGCTATCTATTGGGAGCAGGTCATCCGGATGAACGAATACCAGGAAGAGCGCTTCGTCTCCAGGATGGTGACCGCCATGTTCAACACGGTGGCCGGCAAGCGCATCGCCCTCTTCGGCGCGGCGTTCAAGGCGGACACGAGCGATACCCGTGAGTCGCCCGCGCTGGCCGTGTGCCGGAGGCTGCTGGAGGAACGGGCCAACGTGGTCATCACCGACCCCTACGCGCTGGACAACGCGCGCGCCGACCTGGGCCAGGCCGCCGATAGGGTGACCTTTGAGCCGGACCCGTACGTCGCGGCGCGGGGCGCACACGCAATCGCGGTCCTCACCGAGTGGCCCCAGTTTGCGGAATTGGACTACCAGGCCATCCTGAAGTCCATGGCCAAGCCGGCCTTTGTCTTCGACGGCCGCCACATCCTGGACCACAGGAAACTACACGAGATGGGCTTTAACGTCTACGCTATCGGCAAGCCGCCGCTGGTCAATTTCCCCAGTTGAACTCTAGGAGGCACCATGACCAACAAGAAACCCTACGGGGTCCTGATCGTCCACGGCTTCACGTCCAGCCTGGACTGTGTGAACGGCCTGCAGCCGCCACTCGCGGCGCTGGGCCTGCCCACCCGCATGCCGGTCCTGCGCGGTCACGGCGCGTCGTCGCCGGATGCGCTGCGCGGCGTCACCTGGCACGATTGGGTGGCCGACGCCGAAGTCGCGTTGAAGGACCTGTTGACGGAGGCCGACAAGGCCATCGTCTTCGGACACAGCATGGGGGGCCTGGTGACGCTGACGCTGGCCGCCGACCACCCCGACGTGATTGACAGCATCGTGGTGGCGGCGGCCGCCGTCCAACTCACGTCCCCACTTGCGCCAGGCCGCTCGCTGCACTTCCTGGCGCCGCTGGCCGCCCGGCTGCTCAAGAAGGTGGACATGCCGCCTATCTACGCCGACCCCGCCCTGGCGCAGTACGACACCAACTACCGCTGGGCTCCCATTGAGGCCGCCCTCTCGCTCTTCGACTTCATCAAGGCCACGCGCCGCCGGTTGCCGGAGGTGCGGGTACCGGCGCTCATCGTGCAGAGCCGCAAGGACACCACCGTGGCCCCGGAGAGTGCGGAGATCATCTACGAGGGCATCTCGACGCCGCCGGACCAGAAGCGCATCGTGTGGTTTGAGGTGACGGAGCACGAGATGTTCCGCGACTGTGAATGCGACGCCACCATCGGCGCTGTCGTAGCCTACGTGCGAGAGCGGGCAGGGGCATAGGCATTCCCCACCCTCTCAGGGAGGGGGAAGGGGGAGGGTGGATGCTAGTTTGCAGCCGGACCTCACCCTCACCCCAGCCCTCTCCCTGGGAGGGAGAGGGTGTATTCTCCCCTCCCTCGCAGGGAGGGGTTGGGGGAGGGTGGATCTCCACCACAGGCACGATGAATTCTCTAAAGATCAACTCGGAGCGCCTGCGGGCTGACTTGGACGCGCTGGCTGAGATCGGCGCGACGGGCGACGGCGGTGTGCACCGCCCGGCGCTCGGGGAAGCCCACCTGGCGGCGCGGGCCTGGTTGCGCGGGCAGATCGCCGCGGCGGGGCTCGAGTTCCGCATGGACACGGCGGGCAACCACTCCGCGTTTCTGGCCTGCGGCCCGGCCGGCGCACCGACGCTGCTGTTGGGCTCCCACCTGGACTCTGTGCCCCACGGCGGCCGCTTCGATGGCGCGCTGGGAGTACTGGCGGCGCTGGAGGTGCTGCGGGTGGTGCAGGAGGCGCACGTCTCGCTGCCGGTGCACCTGGAGGCGGTGGACTTTACCGACGAAGAAGGGACGCTCGTCGGGGAGTTGGGCAGCGCTGCGCTGGCGGGTACGTTGACCGCCCAGATGCTGCAGAACCCCCGGGGCGGACGGGCGGCGCTGGAGGCGGGGCTAGCCCGCGCCGGATTGACCGAGGCGGGGCTGCTGGCGGCCCGGCGCGATCCAGCAACGCTGGCGGGGTACCTGGAACTGCACATCGAGCAGGGGCCACGCCTCGCCCGGGCCCAGGCTCCCATCGGGGTAGTGACCGCCATCGTCGGCCTGTGCTCGTACCGGCTGACGTTCACCGGGCAGGCCGGCCACGCGGGGACGACGCCGATGGCGGACCGGCGGGACGCAGCGCTGGGGGCCAGCGCGTTCACGCTGGCAGCGCGCCAGGTGGTGCTGGAGGATTTCCCCGGCTGCGTGGCCAACGTCGGTGAGATGCGCTTCGCGCCGGGCGCGTTCAACATCGTCCCAGCCCAGGTGGCCGTGGCATTGGAGTTTCGCGCACCGGAGGTGGAGACGCTCGACCGGCTGGAAGCCGCGCTGCTGGACCGGGCGCGCGCCGCCGCCGGGCAGTTCGGGCTGGGGCTGGAGGTCGTGCCGCTGGGCAAGACTGACCCCACGCCGATGAGCGAGGCTGCGCAGCGGGCGGTGGCCGAGGCCGCCGATGCGTTGGGGTTGACGCACGTCGCGCTGGCCTCAGGCGCCGTCCACGATGCACAAGCGCTCGCGGCCGTGTGCCCGGCGGGGATGGTCTTCGTGCCGTCAGTAGGAGGGGCCAGCCATACGCCGCGCGAGTTCACCCCGTGGGCCGACTGTGTCAATGGGGCGAACGTGCTGCTGCAGGCGGCGTTGAGGAGGGGAGGGAAGGAGGAAACGAGGAAACGAGGAGACGAGGAGACAAGGAGATAAGGAGACAAGGAGACAAGGGGAGAGAGGGGAGAGGAGAAGGGAGATGGGAGAAGGGATGAGTGAGCAGGAGTTGCTGGGAATCGCGAATTACGTGAGGCTATCGGAGCAGATTGGGACGGCGGGACAGCCGACACGGGAGCAATTGGCCGCGGTGGCCCGCGCCGGGTACCAGGTGGTCGTCAACCTGGCCACGCTCGACTCGGAGGAGGCCCTGGCAGACGAGCAAGACGTCGTCGAGGCGCTGGGCCTGGAGTACGTGCACATCCCGGTCGTGTGGGAGCGGCCGACCCGGGCGGACCTGGACAGGTTCTTCCAGACGATGGACGGGTACCAGGACAAGAAGGTGTTCGTGCACTGCATTGCCAACGCGCGGGTGTCGGCCTTTATGGCGCTATACCGGGTGCTGCGCCTGGGCTGGCCGCTCGACAAGGCACTGGCCGACGTGCACAGGTTGTGGGTGCCGAACGAGACCTGGCAGCGCTTTATGGATGATATGATGCGCAAGTAGGGCGGTCTTCCATGGCACGGCCTGCCTGCCGCAACCCCATTTACTTAAACGCAGAGCCGCAGAGCCGCAGAGCCGCAAAGATGGTTGCGACTCACAGGAGTCGCCGTTCTCTGTGACTCGGCAACTGCGTTGAGAATAGGAGGGGGGGGGGATGGATGGAAGTGAGGAGAATTCGATGGACTTGAAAGTCGTTGCTGGAGCCATTCAGGCGAGCGATGCGGATGCGATCGTCGTCAATCTATTTGAGGGGGTTCAGCCCGGCGGCGCGACGAAGGCCGTGGACGATGGGCTGGGCGGCGCGATGCGCGATTTGATCGAGGGTGGCGATTTCAGCGGCCAGGCCGGCCAGGTGGCCGTGCTGTACCCGCGCGGCGCGCTCCCGGCCCGCCGCGTGATCGTGGTCGGGTTGGGGCCGCGGGCCGGCTTCGAGGGCGACGCGGCCGAGGCGGTCCGCCACGCGGCCGCCAGCGCCATCCAGAAAGCGCGCGACCTCAAGGCCAGGCGCGTGGCGAGCATCCTGCACGGGGCGGGCGCGGGGGGTCTATCGGTCGAGGAGGCGGCGCAGGCCACCGCCGAGGGCAGCCTGCTGGGGCTGTATGCGTATCGTGGCCAGAAGACCGGCGAGCACGATGAACCACTGCCTCAGGCGCTCGAACTGGTGGTCTTGAACGAGCGGGACGTGGCCGCGGCCCAACGTGGCGCGAACGTCGCGTCCGCCATC
>DATKWP010000504.1:0-8394 GCA_035529535.1 Anaerolineae bacterium
GGCTTTGCATTCCTGGTGTTGTTTCTGTTTGACTGTTATACTGGTCATGGGAAAGCTGCTCCTTCCTTGTCTTGGTTTTTGCTATGGAGCAACTCTCCCCCATTCTTATGTTAATGTCAAGATCTGGGTAGACTTAACACACTTCGCATCTTGCCAGGCCAGAGCGTTGTCAAAGGAGGCACCCGACCGTAGTGGGTTGCGCTCACAGCAAGTCTGGTTGAGGTCATCGGAGAATGGAAGCCTTTGATCCGAACGAACACCGTGCGCGGTGCGAGGAATATCTCAGCCGCTTTCTGCAGAGCCGCGTGCGCCTTGTCCACGCCGAGCCGCTGACCAAAAGCTCGCGCGACGTGCCGTGGCGACTGGATGTGGCGGCGGTTGAGGTGCCGCCGGAGGTAGACGGGGCGACGCGATCATACGTGTTGCGGCTCGCCGCGAAAGATAGCGAGCACGAATACCACGTACTGCGCGCTATGGAAGCGCTCCCCATCCCCACCCCGCGCGTGTACGGCTGGGACCCGCTGGGGCAAGCGCTGGGAGTGCCGTGCTTCTTTTGCGATTTCGTCGCGGGCGAGTCCTTGCTGGGGCCGATGCTGGCCAGGGAAGCGTGGGCCGAGGGGCTGTACATTGAGACCGTCTGCGCACTGCAGGCGGTCACACGGGAGCAATTGGCGACCGTGGCGCACCGGCTCGGCAGCAGAGAAACGGCCGTGGATTTTCTCGAGACAGCATACGAGTACTTCCGCGCCCACCCGCAACTCCTGGCAGATGCAGTGTATGAGAGATTAGAACAGACCATGCCGGCACTGCCCGCGGTGCGGTTCAGCAATGGGGACCTGTGGCTGGACAACCTGATCGTCCGCGACCGGCAGTTGGCTGGCATCGTAGATTTCGAGGGGGCGGGGTTCAGCGATCCGATCTACGAGTTTCTGCTGCCGTTTTTCGTGGCGCCAGAACTGCGCGGCCGGGGGATAGAGGAGCGCTACTGCCAGCGGATGGGCTATGATCCGGACACCCTGCCTTGGTATCGCGCCCTCGAGTGCTTCGACACCTGGCATTGGGTGCTGTTGACAGGTGAGCCCTTCGTCCATCACACAGCCGAGAGCCTGCGCACAGCCCTGGAACGCTGGCTCGACGAAGCCTGAATGCAGCGTGACGCCTTACGGGAGGGTGACCGGGCAATGACTAAGGATCCTTACCGCCAGTTGGCCCGCCGCTTCAAGCCATGGCCCTCAAGGGACTGGTGCGCAGCAGGGACAGTGGAGACGAAGCGGCCTATAGCCTGAATCGAGCAGCAGGCTATACCACTCGAAACTCGTCACCGTCCATACCGACATCGTCCAGGATTGCTTTCATCGTACGGCGGGAGATTGTCTGGTTCCCGTGACGAGGCACCGTCGTCCACCGCCCATCGGGGTGACGCCAGATTTCGTGGCTGCCCTTGCCTTGCCGATAGAAGGCAAAACCCAGCCTGCGCAGGCGCTTGACGACTTCCCTGTATGTGAAGGTAGGGATAGGCGGGCTCATACAGTGACCGGCAGTTGTAGGGAGAATCGTTCAGGGTGTTGCACAGGGGCTAGTTCAGGCGGCAGAGGATCACCAAATTCCAGCCGGCCCTCAATGTGCAATCGGATGACGTCCTGCAGGTTTTCCAGGGCCTCCAAATAAGTGGGGCCTTCAACGTGACAGCCTGGCAGAATCGGGCATTCGGCATAGTAACCGCCTTCTTCCAGCGGCTCGATGATGACAGGTACTTGATATTCCATATTCACACCATAAACCAGAAGAGATGCAACGCAGTTCGATTATACCACATCTGAAAGAAGCAAGCCAAATGGACGAAACCCCGCCCGGTCTCCGCCGGCACTTCGCCACTGGTGGCCCAACACGGCGGCTCGTCCGCACTGCGTGTCGGGTAGGCCCCCATCATAGCCCGACAAGCATGGCTCTAACCCGCTCCGCCACGATGATCTCCTCGCCCTCACCCAGCGTGTGAGGATGAATGCGCACTTCCAGGGGCAGGCCGGCGCCCGCATAATCCTGGGGGGTCACCAACTGCACGGCGACCCTCGGCCGGCCATCCTTCAATCTTCGCACCAGGTCCCCGTACGTTACGCCCAACGCCCGCTCGTCCCACGTGAGCGCCACGTGGGGGATCTGCTGGCCCACGCCGGACGGTAACTGCCTGATGGCGCGCACGTACGGCAACCCCGATAGAACACCGATCACGTGTGCTACCCGCCGCTCCCAGGTGGCCATCTCTGCCGCGTGGTCTTTGGCCACATAGCACTCGAGCGCCTTGACCAGGCCGGCGATCTCCTCCTTGCTCACCTTCATCGGCCGCCCGATGGCCATGTGGGGGTTGTCGTTGAGCCGGCATGCCTCAATGAGGTCCTTCGTTCCGAGCAGGAAACCGCTCGACTGGGGACCCCGTATGGCCTTGCCGCCGCTGAACGCCACCAGATTGGCACCTTCCTGGATGAACCGGGTGAGGTTCTCTACCGGCGGCACCTCGGCCGCCGCATCTACGATCACCGGCACCCCCGCTTGATGGGCCACCTCAGCCACCTGCGCCAGCGGCAGTGCCTCCCGCACACAGAACCAGGCCACGGTGTGATAGACCGCTGCCACCCCGCCATCTACTGATGGCGCGCCATCGGTAGATGGCGTGCCATCAGTAGATGGCGCACTGTCAAGCGCTGCCACCAACTCGTCAGCGTCCGGCCCGACCTCCACAAACTCCCCCCCGGCCAGGCGCAGAGCCTGGTCGAACGGGTTGCGATGGGCGCGTTGGACCACAAACCGGTGCTTCATCCCGGACGTGTCCGGCAGGCGGTTGACCTTGTCTGGGTCTGTGCCGGTCATGCAGGCCGCTGCCATCAAGGTGATGCCGGCCGCGGCACCCGCACACACGTGCGCCGCCTCCACGCCAACCAACTCGGCGATGCGCCGGCCGGCCGCCAGGTGCAACTCGTGCACGTCCACGAACGAACGGCTGGCGGCGAGCATGGCGTCGTTCACCTCCGGCAACAACAACGACCCACCCAACGCCGTCAGCGTACCCGCCGCGTTGATGATCTGCTCGACGCCCAGCTCCTCGTATACGTTTACCATTTCCAGTCCCAATACCGCATCTGCCAACCCTGCCGCTCGACCACGATCGCGGCCACGTAGCCCATGCCAGGCGTCAGCGCCTGGAGGGACCAGCGAGCGGCCTCCTGCGGGTCCCCCTCCACGTAGAGCAAGCGGGCCGGCTCCCCCGGAAACAGGGACACGTCAAACTGGTCCAGCCGCCGGCTCAGCCCCTCGCCGATGGCCTTCAGGTAGGCCTCCTTGCGCGTCCAACAGTGAAAAAACGCCTCCAGCCTTTGGTCCTCCGGCACCGTGCCCAATACGGCATTCTCGCGCGGCGAGAGGAATCGGGTGCCAATCTGCGTGACGTCGGGCATTGGGTGGACGTACTCCAGGTCCACGCCCACCTCGCGGTCCCACGTGAACGCATAGAGGGCCAGTTCGTGCGCGTGAGCCAGGTTAAAGCGGAGCGCACCATCGCCAAACCTCTCCGACAGGTACGGCTTGCCCCACAGGTCATAGCGGAACTGTACCTGGCCCGGCCCGAGGCCCAGATAGCGGCCCATAATCCCCCTCAGCACCCCGCGCCCGACGGTGAATCGCCGCCGGTCTCGCTCCAAGTGGAACCGCCCGGCTCGCGCTCGCTCGTCGTCCGAGAGCGTCTGCGCTAACTGGCGCACCCGCGCCAGCGGCTGCTCGAGCGGCACGCGCCAGACGTGGACGTCGTCACTCGACAGTGTCAGTTCAGGTGGAGGAAGATACCACTGAGGCTCAGATGGAGGCTCAAGATCTGTCATGGGCGTTACCCTCTCGCAAGATAGGGAAGAAGCACCGTTTGCACCAAGAGACTGCCACGTTATGGGGGACATTCGAACCGCCGTACGGTCGGCAATACGCTGAATGGCTAGTATAGCACGGCACAGGGAGTTCGGCAAACGAACGACCTGCGAACCGCCGGCCTGCGGCACACACAAACTGGGTGGCAGTTTGGTTGACTTTAGGGGGCGTTTACCCTATACTTGCCTATAGGCTCTGCAATAGAGCCTTGGATCTACGTGTGCTATTCTTCGATGCGTTCAGAGTAGTAGAAGGAGGAATCGTCATGCCCAGACTGCACGTTCGCGATATTGACCTGTATTATGAAGCCGCCGGACAGGGCCAGCCGGTACTGCTCATCCATGGCCTGGGCTCCAGCACCCGCGACTGGGCGGAGCAGGTCGCTTTCTTCTCCAAACACTATCAGGTGGTCGTCTTCGATCTGCGGGGGCACGGAAAATCGGACAAACCACCCGGCCCCTACAGCATACCGCTCTTTGCTGCCGACACCACCGAGTTGATCAAGGCACTCGGTATCGCCCCGGCCCATATCGTCGGCATCTCCTTGGGAGGCATGATCGCCCTTCAACTGGCCGCGAGTGCGCCCGACCTGGTCAGAAGCCTGGTGATCGTCAACAGCGGGCCAGAGTTCATCGTTCGCACCTTCAAAGAGCGGCTGCAAGTCTTCCAGCGCCTGCTCATCGTCCGGCTGCTGGGAATGCGCAAGATGGGGGAAGTTCTCAGCAAACGCCTCTTTCCTGAACCGGAGCAAGAAGAACTGCGGAGGACCTTCGTCGAACGGTGGGCGGAGAACGACGCGCGAGCCTACATGGACGCTATGCGGGCTATCGTCGGCTGGAGCGTCACCGAGCATCTGGACAGCATCCGTTGTCCAACCCTGGTGATTGCGGCAGACGAGGATTACACGCCCGTGACCCTCAAGGAGGCCTACGTCGCCAAAATGCCACGAGCGAAACTGGTGGTCATCCACGACTCGCGGCACGCCACCCCCGTGGACCAGCCGGAGCAGTTCAACCAGGCACTCATGGCGTTTCTATCAGATCGGGCGACGTAACCATGTACTTCTCCTACGACCGCTACCTCACACGGAGGACTGGCTGGTAGACTTGGCCGACGCTGTCCCAGGCACCCCGCATGCATCCGGAGCCCCCCCTTGACAAACACGAGCCGCCGAATATGATAGGCCCCAAATCACACGAGGAGTCATCCATGAGCAACTGGGTGGTGGGGGTAGACCTGGGAGCCACCAAGATCGCCTTGGGCCTGGTGGATCCCCAGGACCGCATCGTCGCCTATCGCCGCATCCCCACCGCTGCAGACGACGGCCCCCAGGCGGTGGTCGAACGCATCGCCCGCAGCGTGGCCGAACTCGAACGGGAATCGCCCGCCGGGACGCGCATCGCTGCGCTGGGCGTCTGCAGCCCCGGCCCGGTGGACCACCAGGCCGGGACACTGGTCAACCCGCCGAACCTGTCGGGCCTGCATTACGCGCCGCTGCGCGACATGCTGGCGGAGCGCCTGCAGATGCCGGTGACGCTGGAACACGACGCCAAGGCCGCGGCGTTGGGAGAGTTCCACTATGGCGCCGGACGAGGGGAACGGAGCATGGTATACGTCGTCGTCGGCACCGGCGTCGGGGCCGCCATGATCGTGGACGGCCAGTTGTACCGCGGCGCGCACAACGTCGCCGGCGAGGTGGGGCACACCACCCTGGACCTCGACGGGGAGTTGTGCCCCTGCGGCTCCCGGGGCTGCGTCGAGACCTACGCCGCCGGCCCCTGGCTGGCCCGGCGCTACGAACGCGCCCTCGAGCGAGCAGGACGCCAACCTCACGACAGCAGCCGGCCCCTGCTCACCGGCGAACGGGTCGCCCACCTGGCGGAGCAGGGGGACGGCCTGGCCCAGCAGGTCTTTGCCCAGGCCGGTCAGGCCCTGGGCATCGCCATCGCCTCCATGGCCATGACCCTGGACATTGACCTGTACGTGGTCGGTGGGAGCGTGGCCAAAGCGGGCGACCTGCTGCTGGAACCGGCCCGCCGGACCGTGCCCCGCTGTTCCTACCCGCCGGTAGCGGCGCGGGTGCGCATCGTCGGGAGCACCCTGGGCGAAGACGGCCCCATCCTGGGCTGTGGCTGGCAGGCACGCCAGGCGCTGCAATCGTAGTCGTATGCCAACCCTGGACGAACTCTGCGCCAACCCCATCCTGGCCTTCCCCCAGCCAGAATGGAAGACCACCCACCCCAGCGAGCGGGTAGCCCGCCTCAAGGAGCGGCTACTGCAGGTCGAGCGCGAGATTGACGTTGAGCGCGCCCGCCTCGCGACCCAGAGTTACCGTGCCAGCGAGGGGCAGCCCATTCCCGTCCGCCGGGCCAGGATGCTCCTGCACCTGGCCCGCCACACCCACATCGCCATCCACCCAAGCGAACTCATCGTCGGCAACCGCTCGCTGTTGCCGCGCATGGGGGTGATCGCGCCGGAAGGGGCGGTGGATTGGGTGGACCGGGAACTGGAGGTCCTGCCCACCCGTCCCCAGGACCAGTTCCAGGTACGGCCGGAGCAGATCCGCGAACTGCGCCAAGAGATCTTTCCCTACTGGCGGGGCCAGACGCTCGAGGACGCCGTCGCTGCCCGCATCCCGGCCGAGGTGAGGGCGGCGGTGCGGGGCAAGGTCTTTGGCCTGAACCAGACCGACCACGCCCAGGGCCACATCCTGCCTGATGTGCAGACCTGGCTGTGCCTGGGCGTGCGGGGCCTGCGTGACAAGGTCCACGCGGTCCGCTGCCGGCCCGAGGTGCAGGCCCCGGAGCAGCAGGTTTTCTACGAGGCCGCCCTGCTCGCCTTGCAGGCGGCCCAGGAGTTCATGGCCCGCTACGCCGCCCTGGCCCGCGCCGGCCTCACAAGCCCCCCACCCGCAAGCCCCCCACGCAGTGGGGGGTGCCGTGACGGCTTACCCACAGACCCGGCTGAAGACCTGGCCCGCATCGCCGCCACCTGCGACTGGCTTTCCGAAAACCCACCCCGCAATTTCCAGGAAGCGCTTCAAGCACTGTGGTTCCTCTTCGTGCTCTTACAAATGGAGTCCAACGCCAGCAGTTTCTCGCCGGGCCGCCTGGACCAGTACTTGTGGCCGTATCTCGAGCGTGACCTGGCCTCCGGCCGGCTGACGCTGCCCCAGGCCCAGGAGTTGCTCGAACACCTGTGGCTCAAGTCTAACGCGATCGTGCTCCTGCGCTCTAGCGCTGGCGCCCGCTACTTTGCCGGGTTCCCCATCGGCTTCAACGTCATCGTGGGCGGCCAGTTGCCGGACGGGCGCGACGCCACCAACCCGCTCAGTATCATGGCGCTGCGCGCCCAGGCCGACCTGGGGCTGACCCAGCCCAACCTCTCTATCCGCATCCACCGCCACAGCCCTCAGGAGTTCCTGACCGCTGCCGCCTTCGTGATCAGCAAAGGGAGCGGTATGCCCCAGGTTTTTAACGACGAGGTCATCATCCCCGGCCAACTGAACCGCTCCATCGCCCCGCGCGACGCGCTCAACTACGCCGTAGTGGGCTGCGTCGAACTCTCCACGCCGGGCAAGGCGCTCGGCTGGAGCGACGCCGCCATGTTCAACATGACGCGGCTACTAGAGTTGACCCTCTTTGGCGGCCAGGACCCTCAAACCGGCGCACAGATCGGCCTTCCGACGCCCCGGCTGGACCACGTGCGCTCGTTCGACGAACTGGAGGCCGCCTACGACGCTCAACTGGCCCACTTTGTGGCATTGATGGTGCAGGGATGCAACGTGGTGGACCGCATCCACGCCGAGGTGCTCCCCTCGCCGTTCCTCTCACTGGTGATGGATGATTGCATCGAGCGGGGGGTAGACGTGACCGCCGGCGGCGCGCACTACAACTTTTCCGGCGTGCAGGGGGTGCAGGTGGCCAACGTCGCCGATAGCCTGGCCGCCGTCCGCCAGGCCATATTCGACGAGCGCTGGCTGACCGGCGGGGAATTGCTGGCCGCCCTGCGCGCCAACTACGAGAGAGGTGAACCCCTGCGGCAGCGGCTCATCCATCACGTTCCGAAATACGGCAACGACGACGACGCGGTGGACGGGCTGGCCCAGAAATGGGCCGGCCGCTACAGCGAACGGGTCGCCCGCCACGCCAACGTGCGCGGCGGCACGTACCAGCCGGGCTTTTACACCGTCTCGGCCCACGTGCCCATGGGCGCGCACGTGGGAGCGACCCCCGACGGCCGCCTGGCCGGCCAGCCGCTGGCCGACGGCGGCCTCTCCCCCATGGCCGGACAGGACCGGCAGGGACCGACGGCGGTCCTGCGTTCGGTGAGCAAGATTAACCTCAGCCTGGCGTCCAACGGCACGCTCTTGAACTTGAAATTCCTGCCGGCATTTTTCGACGGCGACGAAGCGCTGTGTAAGTTCGTCACCCTGCTGCGGGCCTTCTGCACGCTCCGCATCCCCCACGTGCAGTTCAACGTCGT
>DATKWP010000505.1:0-6983 GCA_035529535.1 Anaerolineae bacterium
GTCCCGCAGGGGCCGGACAAGCGGCCTTTTCAGGCAGCGATTGAGCAGCGGCTGGCGCTGGGCAGCGGTCGGGCTGGCACAGGTGGAGCTGGAGGGATACGCGGAGCGGGTCTCGCACCATCTGAGCCTGGGGAAAAAGAAACGCACCGCATTGCCACGGTGCTCTCAATGCAGCCAGAAATCCTGGCGCTCGATGAACCCACCGCCGGACTCGACCCATGCGTGCGACGACGGTTGATCCGGCTCTTGCAGGCGCTACCGCAGACGATGCTCGCCGCCACGCACGACCTGCGCTTCGTGGCGGAGGTCTTTGGCCGCGCGGTCATCCTCGACGGCGGGCAGGTGGTGGCCGATGGGCCGACGCACCAACTCCTGGCCGACGAGCAATTGCTGGAAGCGCACGGGCTGGAGGCGTAGGCGGGATGCACCACCGCGAGCGATTGATGACGTCGATCCGCCATCAAACCCCGACCGCACCCCGTAAGAAACTATTTTAATGTGCGCCCTGCTTGACTTTTGCCCCATTCCGTACTAACATATTGGTTGAACGCAGCAGCAAGCCGATTCGGAAGGAAGGTGTGTATGCCTGACAAACCCTCATCTAACCAGGCGCCCCGGAGCCCGGCCAGGCAGCAGCGGCGCCGGCGGCGTGGGATGCCACCGGGGGTATCGCCTGCCAGCGTCCAGGAAGTCAACGTGGGCCGGCGACTGCGCGAACTGCGCGAGGAACGTGGCCTGTCCATCCGCGCCCTGGCCGAAAAAAGCGGGTTGAACGTGAACACGCTCAGCCTGATCGAGAACGGCAAAACCTCGCCCAGCGTCAGCACCTTGCAACAAATCGCCATTGCGCTTCAGTCGCCCATCACGGCCTTTTTCGAAACCGGCGCGCCCAAGAACAGCGTAGCGCACGTCAGGGCCGGCAGCCGCCCGCGCGCTGCCTTCGCGCACGGCACACTGGAAGACCTGGGGGTAGGGCTGTCCGAGCACTCTATCGAGCCATTTGTCGTTACGTTGCAGTCCAACGCCGACAGCGGCGCACACCCGATCGTCCACACCGGTCACGAGTTCGTCTTTTGTCTGCAAGGGCGCATCGCATACACGATCGAGGAGCACACCTACCTGCTGGAAGCGGGCGACAGCCTGCTGTTCGAGTCGCGCCTGCCGCACCGCTGGCAGAACGTGGACGCCACGCCTTCGCAGGCCATCCTGGTGCTCTGTCCCTCCGACGAGCGCGACCATCCCACCGAACAGCATTTCAGGGCACAGGAAGCAGAAAGCCAGTAGTGAGAAGCGCGCAGGGCGAAAAGCCTGCTTATTGCTTCACCATCCCCAGACTGAAAAGAGACACAAAATGAAGATCGCTGCAATTACCGACGACGGACGCACGATCAGCCAGCACTTTGGACGCGCGCCTCATTACCTCGTTGTGACCGTCGAGGACGGGAAAGTTGAGCGGGCGCCGGGGACAGGAGGTGCTGGCCGTGGGCGCGGCCTTCACGCTGGGCGTGTTCCTGGCCTACCTGGCGGTGGGGCTGGGCTTTTACAAGGTGCTCGACCTGTTGGGCGACTGGCTGACGACGCTGAGACGCTGGGTGTACGGACTGACCGGCATGTTCTGCGCCGTGCTGGCGGTGTTCAGTTTCACCGATTTCCTCAAAGCGCGGCAGGGCGAGATCGGTGACATGGCGCTGAACCTGCCGCATGCTTTGCGGATGCGCATCAACGCGGTTATCCGCCAGGGCCGCCGCTCGCGGGCGTTCGTGGCCGGCTCTTTCGTCACCGGCGTAGTCGTTTCCTTCCTGGAACTGGCCTGCACCGGCCAAGTCTACCTGCCCACCATTGTCTTCGTGGTGAGCCAGCCGGCTACGAGGGTGCGCGCGCTCGCGTTCCTCGTTCTGTATAACCTGCTGTTCATCCTGCCATTGGTGGTCGTGTTTATCCTGGCTTACTACGGCGCGACCTCGAAGCAGTTGACGCGCTTCCTTCAGCGGCGAGCGGCGGCGATCAAACTGGGGATGGCGCTGCTGTTCGCCGCCCTGGCGGCCTGGCTGCTCTACTCTATCTTTTCTTGATATCGTCTGGGAGAGGCTCATATGGAGGAACAAGTACACTATTCTGCCAAGGTGATCGAGGAGGCTGCTCACCCCAAGAACGTGGGGCGTATGCCAGAGTCGGATGCCTGGGGGATCATCCGCGGCTGTTGCGGCGACACGATGGAGGTCTACCTGCGCCTGGATGGGGAGAGAATCCGGGAAGCGACTTTCGTGACCGATGGCCACGAGTCGGCCATCGCCTGCGGCAGCATGCTGACCACGATGGTGCGAGGGATGACGCTGGAGGAGGCCGGCGCGATTGAACCGGAGGACCTGATCCGTGCCCTGGACGGCCTTCCCGCATCCAAGCGCCACTGCGCCAAGTTGACGGTCAATACGCTGCGGGAAGCCATTAGCAACTCGCGTGCGCGAAGCGCGCCGTGAGGTGTGGGGAGCGCAAACGCACCGGGATGGAGGGACGACGTGCTGCGACAGACCAGCGATCACGCATCGGCAGCGCGCGGAGAGGCCACAGACGTTATGGCTGGCGCCTCGCGCCTGATTGCCGTCATTTCCTGTGCGGCAGCCATCGGCGCAATGGTCTACGGGCTCGTGATGCCTGGGCAGCCAGCGGGCGTCTCGCTGCAGGCGACGTCCTCCTCTGTGCCCCTTGTCACTCTGTCCGCCGGTTCATCGCTTTCCAGCCCGACTCCCGATCCAGGCCGCGCTTCGTCTCCACCCGCTCGCCGTGTCGGCATCGTCGCCGGTCACTGGGGGAACGATTCGGGAGCGGTGTGTCCTGACGGCTTGACCGAGGTCGAAATCAACCTCGACGTCGCCCGGCGAGTCGTCCACACCTTGCAGGATTTGGGCTATCAGGCTGAACTGCTGGAGGAGTTCGACGCGCGCCTGGAGGGGTACCGGGCCGATGCGCTCGTTTCCATCCACGCCGATTCGTGCGAGGATTACCCGGACACCACGCCGCCGGCCAGCGGGTTCAAGGTCGCCAGCGTAGAGGACAGCCTGGCACCAGACATGGAGGCGCGGCTGGTAGCCTGCCTGGCGCGATGTTACGCTGCCCGCACCGGCATGTACTTTCACGCCAACAGCATCACATACGACATGACCCGCTATCACACATTCTACGAGATTGACGGCCAGACGCCGGCTGCCATTATCGAGACCGGCTTTATGAGAAAGGATCGCCACATACTCACCGGACAGGCTGACCGGGTGGCGCAGGGCATTGTGGATGGTATCGTCTGCTTTCTCGACGGGGGGCCGTAGTGGTGGGGACAAACTTCAACTTGGCGGTTGCAGAATTGGACGTGTCAAACGGAGGGTATGATGCCGAAATCGGAACGCTTCTTGCTCATCGGCCTGGGTGTGATGGTCATGCTGGCGGTGGCAGTTATTCTCGTCGGGCCTTGGATAGCGCGGCTGCAGCCCATCTCAGAAGAGCAACAGTCCCCTGGGCAGGTCACCACGGAGACGATGCCCGCGCGCGTGATCGAGATCCTGGAGGAAGGCACGGTTGACCTGGGCGGGGGCAGCACGCAGCCCTACCAGCGGGTGCTCGTGCGCGTCGAGGGTGGCTCCCTGGCGGGGCTGGAGGTCGCGGTCGAGGAGGGGACGATCAACATCATCAGCCAGGAACGGTTGTTCCGCGTCGGCGACCGGGTATACCTGGAGCGCACGGCCGGCCCGGGCGGCGAACGCTTCTACATCTCGGACTTTATACGCACGGCGCCCTTGTTCTGGATCGCCGTGGTGTTCGTAGGATTGGTGGCGCTGGTGGGCCGCGGCAGGGGACTGCGGGCGGTCGCGGGGACGCTGTTCAGCCTGGTGGTGATCTTTGCCTTCATTCTGCCCCAGATCATGGCCGGGCGCGACCCGGTGGGCGTGAGCATCGCGGGTGCCGTCGTACTGCTGGCCGTTTCCACCTACCTGGTCTACGGGTGGAACTTTAAGGCTCACGCGGCGGTGGCGGGGATGATACTCAGCCTGGCGTTGACGGGCGTGCTGGCCTGGGCGTTCGTGAAAGCGGCGCGGCTGACCGGCATGAGCGAGGAGGCGGGCTTCCTGGTGTTCGAACTGGGGCAGACGATCAATCTGCAGGGACTGGTGCTGGGCGGGATCATCATCGGCTCGCTGGGCGTGCTGGACGACATCTGCGTGGGGCAGGCTGCGGCGGTCTTTGAACTGGCCAACATCAACCGCGAATTGAGTTGGTACAGGCTCTTCCGCAGCAGCCTCAACATCGGGCGCGACCACATCGCCGCGATGGTCAACACACTGCTCCTGGCCTACGTGGGCGCTTCGATGCCCTTGATGCTGGCCTTCATGCTCTACCCGGAGCCGATCTGGCGGCGGGTCAACCGCGAGCCGGTCGCCGAGGAGATCGTACGCACGCTGGTGGGCAGCATGGGGCTGATCCTGGCCGTGCCGCTCACCGGCCTGATCGCCAGCCTGCTGGCCCGCTGGGCGGTGCGGCGAGGGGAGACCCGGGCGCGGGCAGCCATCGCACAGCGTGGGCAGACAGGGGCTCCCTGGGATGGCTCCGCCGCAAAGAGGTAAGCGGTGGGCATTATTCATTGAGGCGGGTCTTTCAGTGGAATGCGGGGAGGACGGAAGCGTGGTGTTGCGATGGCCCATCGTCTGGGCGACAGTGAGCGCGATCGGCATGCTGTTCGTCGGATGCGCGCCGCGGGTGGCACCGGCGCCAACCCTCACACCAGCCCTGCAATGGGACCGGGACGCTGCGCTTCTTCCTGCGCCAGCCCATTCGCCGGCGCCGGCGCCTGCTTCGATGACAACACAACTGGCGTTCACACCGGAGCCGCCACCGGCTTCCACTCCAACACAGGAGACAATGCCTGTGGAGTTCACCGTCGTCTACGATAACAACGTTTACGATGCGGCGCTGCGCACCGCCTGGGGCTTTGCCTGCTGGGTAGAGACTCCCGAGGGGGCGGTGCTCTTCGACACCGGCGGCGACGGCCCCACACTGCTGGGCAACCTGGCGCGAATGGGCCTCGATCCACAGATGATTGGCGCCGTCGTGCTCTCCCACGCCCACGGCGACCACACCGGCGGGCTGGCGGGGCTGCTGGATACGGGCGTCCGGCCGATGGTCTACGTTCCGGCGGCGTTCCCCGCCTCGTTCAAGGAGAATGTCCGCGCCCGCGCCGACCTGGTGGAGGTGACCGGCCCCGTCGAGATCCTCCCCGGCGTCTACACAACCGGCCAGGTGGGTTCGGGCATCGTCGAGCAGGCGTTGGTGGTGGAGACCGGGGAGGGCCTAGTCGTCGTCACCGGCTGCGCCCACCCCGGTGTCGTGGAGATGGTGCGCCGGGCCAGGGAGGCTTTACCCTCACCCCGTCCCTCTCCCTACCAGGGAGAGAGGGGGGTGGCGCTGGTGATGGGCGGCTTCCACCTGAAGGACACCGGCCAGGCCCAGATCGAGGCCATCATGGCCGGCTTGCGCTCCCTGGGCGTGCAGCGGGTCGCGCCGTGCCACTGTACCGGCGACCGGGCGCGACAGATATTCGCCGAGGCGTTCGGCGCAGAGTTTTTCCCGGCTGGAGCCGGTTGGACGATCACTTTCAGATGAATCTGCCCAGGACCGTGACGCTCATCGTGCAGCACGTGGACGGCCTGCGCTTCCGGGCGACGGTGGGGGAACACGCCGTGGTCGTGGATGCCTTGCCGGAGGACGGCGGCACGGGCGCTGCTCCGAGCGCGCCGCAGTTGTTCGCGGCTGCTGTTGGCGCCTGTATGCTAGAGTTCGTGGCGAACTCTTGCCGGCTGCACGGTATCCCGTTCGAACGATTGAGCCTGATGCTGGACTATGTGGAACAGGCGCAGCCGCGCCGCGTCGGCGTGCTCGAGGCGACGCTCTGCATCGAGCCGGAGCCGCCGGAGGAAGTCAAACGCCGGCTGATCGGCGTGGCCCGGCACGCCACCCTGGTCAACACGCTGATACGTCCGCCGGAGGTGGCCATCCGGTTCGCAGAAGGAGGTGATGCCATAGGAGCAAACTAGGCCACAAGAGGCACGTTCAAGTCACGAAAATCGCGATACGCCAATCAGGAGGTTTTCTATGGGCAAGGAAATGGATTCCTGCGTCAAGGCGGCCGGCGGCCCGGTAATGGCTCAACCGGCTCCCGCTGCGGGCACACCATCACCAAAAGAGGAGGTCAAAATGACGACGGCTCGTGTTGGCAAGGAGGCGCCGGACTTTGAAGCCTCGGCCTACGTCCATGGCGAGGGCTTCAAGAACGTCAAACTGTCGGATTACCGGGGCAAGTGGGTGGTGCTCTGCTTCTACCCCGGAGACTTCACCTTCGTCTGACCGACGGAACTGTCGGCAGTTGCCGTCAGGTATCCGATCTTCAAGGAACTGGGCGTTCAGGTGCTCTCGGTCAGCACCGACAGCCGCTTCACCCACAAGATTTGGAATGAAGAGGAACTGTCCAAGATGGTGGAAGGCGGCATTCCCTTCCCGATGTTGTCCGATTCGGGTGGGCGCATCGGGACGGTGTACGGCGTGTACGACGAGGCGGCTGGCGTAGACGTCCGGGGCCGTTTTCTCATTGACCCCGACGGCGTCATCCAGGCGCTGGAGGTGCTCACGCCGCCGGTGGGGCGCAACCCGGACGAACTGATCCGCCAGATCCGCGCCTTCCAGCACACGCGGGCCACCGGCGAGGTCATGCCATCCGGCTGGGAGCCGGGCAAGCCCACCCTCAAGCCCGGGCCTGACCTGGTGGGCAAAGTGTGGACGGTGTGGAAACCCTAGATGCCGGTCTACGAGTATCGTTGCTGCGATTGTGACACGACGTTCGAGGCGCTGGTGCGGGATGGCAAGGCTGCTGTTTGCCCGCACTGCGGTGGTTCGTCGCTGGACAAGTTGCCGTCTGCCCCGTTCGTTCTCAGCGGGCAGACGGC
>DATKWP010000506.1:0-2746 GCA_035529535.1 Anaerolineae bacterium
CCCAAACAACAGGACGTGGTGACCGACAAGCGCGGGCGGGTGATCGGCCAGGTGACCTCGTGCGCGATGGACACGGAGGGCTACCTGGTTGGGCAGGCCTGCCTGGACCAGCGCCACGCGGCCGAGGGGACAGAGGTCAACGTCTTCCCACACCCCACCCGTGAGGATTGGGACAAGCCCTACGAGGAACTGGAGGTGGGGGACCAGTTGGTGCTGCACAACGAGGCGACGGTGGTCCAGCGCTTCATGAAGCAGAAACAGTAGTCCTTGACAGGCCTGGTCAGGTAGAATACAATCTGAGCCGAGCGCAGGGCTGGAGGTGAAGAATTATGACTACAGCAGTAGCACAGATCGCTCAGAAACTCTCCATGCCGGAGGACCAACTGGTCCAGGAGGGCATTCGCGCCGTTTTGCGCAACCAGGTCGCCATGCTGGAGGCAGAGCGTAGAGCTCGTTGCGCCAGGTTTGGCGTAACGTCATTGGAGGAAATGGATGCCTTGGTTCGGGAAGGCAGAGTAAGTGAAGAAGAGATCCTGGAGGACTTTCAGCAAGTAGATTACTTGACCGCACGCATCAATGAACTACGAGCGACACTCCAGGGTATCCAATGATTGACTTCAAGCCACTCCAGCGCATCGCTGAGGACGAGTTTGCAGACGTTGTGCAATCCACTGTGGCCATGCGCAGCAAACTCAGGGTGCTGATACGTGATGGCTCATACGCTGATTTCTGGTGGTCGCTGACTATGGCCGGACGGTTTGCGTATCACTGGGAACGCACCCACGTGGATGGCACCATCTTCCGGCACGACAATATGCCAGACCCTCATGCAAGTGGCCTGGGGACCTTCCCTCAGCACTTTCACGACGGTTCCCCGGATACAGTCGTTGAGAGTCGTATCTCACCCCGGCCCCAAGAAGGACTGCGTCAGTTCCTTCAGCTCGTCCGCGAGCGTCTGTCCTCATCGTAAGGCAAGATGACATCTTGCCTTACACACATTCGGATCAACCACCAGTCACCCCATGGCCGTGGCGACGTTCATGCCGCCGTCCACGACAAAGACCGCGCCGGTGACGTAATCGGAGGCCGGGGAGGCCAGGTAGAGCGCCAGCCCCGCCACGTCCTCGGCTTCGCCGAAGCGGCCCAGCGGCAGACTGCGCAAGAGCGGCTCGGCGATCTGCGGCGTCTGCCACAGCACCTGGCTGAAGCGGGTCTTGATCACGCCCGGCGCAATCGCGTTGACCTGGATGTTGGCGCGGCCCAGTTCGACCGCCAGCACCTGCGTCAGCATGATGATGGCCGCCTTGGAGATGCCATACATGCCCATGCCGGGCGACGGCCGCAGCCCCGCCACGGAGGTCAGGTTGATGATCTTGCCGCCCCCCTGCGCCTCCATGAGAGGCACGACCGCCTTGCACACCCGGAAGGCCCCTTTGGCGTTGGTGTCGAGGATCTTGTCCCACTGGGCCTCGTCGGCGGTGAGCAGCGGGCCGAAGTGCGGATTGGTGGCAGCGTTGTTAACCGCCACGTCCACCCGGCCAAACGTCTCCACCGTCCGCTCCACCAGCGCCGCCACGTCGCCGGCAGTGCCCACGTGGGCCTGGACGGCCAGGGCCTGCCCACCGGCGGCCACGATCTCGTCCGCCACGGGCTGGACGTTCTCCAGTTTGCGACTGCTCACCACCACCTGCGCGCCGGCTTGCGCCAGCCGTAGCGCAATCGCCCGCCCGATACCCCGCGAGGCACCGGTGATGATGGCTACCTTCCCTTCGAGTGAAAATTCGGTCATGGCTCCTCCGTTCTAAAGCGTTTTAGCCCAAAACCCGTCTGGAGGCCCGGCTTCAGCCGGGAAACCCCCGCTCAAGCGGGGCGTCCGGAAGAGCGCAGTGGACACCCGACTTCAGCCGGGAAACCCCCGCTCAAGCGGGGCGTCCGTTCACCCCATCACTGCCCATACCGGTTCGTGATCGGCAGCCGGCGGTCCCTGCCAAACGCGCGCGGGGTGATGCGCACCCCTGGCGGAGCCTGGCGGCGCTTGTACTCGCTCCGATCCACCATGCGCATCACCTGCCGCACCAATCGCTCGTCGAAGCCGCGCGCCACGATCTCGGCCAGGCCGGCGTCCTCCTCCACGTACAGATGTAAGATGGGATCGAGCACCTCGTAGGGCGGCAGGCTGTCGGTGTCCTGCTGGTCGGGGCGCAACTCGGCCGACGGCGGGCGGGTCAGCACCCGCTCCGGGATGAGCGGGCCGCCCTCCTGGTCGTTCCGCCAGCGGGCCAACTCGTAGACCAGCGTCTTGGGCACGTCCTTGATCACGGCAAAGCCCCCCGCCATGTCGCCGTACAGCGTGGCGTAGCCGACGCTCATCTCGCTCTTATTGCCGGTGGTTAGCACCAGCCAGCCGAACTTGTTCGAGAGCGCCATCAGCAGATTGCCCCGCACGCGCGCCTGCAGGTTCTCCTCCGTGACGTCCGGCTCCCGCCCGGCGAAGGGTCCGGCGAGCGTGTCCAGGTAGGCGTTGAAGGCGCGCTCGATGGGGATGACGAGGAAATGGAGGCCCAGGTTGCCGGCCAGGTGCGCCGCGTCCGCCTGGCTGAAATCGGCCGAATAGCGCGAGGGCATGGCCAAGCCAGTCACGTTCTCCGGCCCCAACGCATCGGCGGCGATGCAGGCCACGAGCGTTGAGTCCACGCCACCGGAGAGGCCGATCACCACCCGCTGGAAGCCGTTCTTACGCACATAG
>DATKWP010000507.1:0-7306 GCA_035529535.1 Anaerolineae bacterium
GGCATCAACATCAGCGAGATTCCGGAGGTGGAGCGCCTCGCAGTGCGGGGGTGGTAAGGAAGGAAATGAGGATCGGGGTTCTGGCGATACAAGGCGCTTTCATCGAGCAGGAAAAGGTCCTGGCACGCCTCGGCGTGGAAACGGTCGAGGTACGCTTGCCCAAGCACCTGGAGGGACTGGATGGGCTGATCATTCCCGGCGGGGAGTCCACCACCATCAGCCAAGTGGCCCAACGATGGGGGCTCCTGGACCCCATGCGCGCCTTCGCGCAGGCAGGCCGGCCCGTCTGGGGCACCTGTGCGGGGATGATCCTGATGGCGAAGGAGGTGGTGGGCGGCACGCCGGGCCAATCCCGGCTGGGGTTGATGGATATTGCCGTCCGCCGCAACGCCTTTGGCCGCCAGGTGGATAGTTTCGAGGCCGACCTGGAGGTGCCGGTATTGGGTGCATCCCCCTTCCACGCCATATTTATCCGCGCTCCGCTCGTCGAGCGTGTGGGGGAAGGGGTCGAGGTCCTGGCCCGACTGGGGTCTGCCCTGAGCGCCTGCCCTGAGCGCAGCCGCAGGGGAGGCGAAGGGGATGGGGCTATCGTGGCGGTCCGGCAGGGACATCTCCTGGCGACCGCCTTCCACCCTGAACTGACGGCGGATGACCGGTTCCACCGCTACTTCGTGGGACTCTCCGGCGCGAGCGTTTGAACGGTGAACGGGGTTGCTTGAGCAGAGACAAGGTGAGAGAATGAGCGAGGTACAGCAAGAGGAGCGAACCTCAACCCTGGCGCGGCTCTGCCAGGAACTCCAGGTGAGCATCCTGTACGCCTTTGGGAGCCGGGCCCGCGAAGTGCAGGAATGGCTGGAGGGCAAGCGGGCCAGCCTCCCGGCCGGCCCGGCGGACGTGGACGTCGGCGTCAAGCCCGCTCAGGGGGTCCGGCTCTCTGTCCACGACAAGGTCCGCCTGGCGTTGGCGCTGGAGGACCTGCTGGGAGTGGCACGGGTGGACCTGGTTTCCCTCTCCGATGCCGATCCCTTCCTGGCCGCCAACGTCATCCGTGGCGAGCGCCTGTACGTCTGGGATAGTTACGAGGCCGACGAATACGAGTTGTACGTCCTGCGCCGGGCTGGCGACCTTGCTCCCCTGGAGCGGGAACGCATGGCCCTCATTCTAGGAGAGGAAAGATGACCCCTGGCAGACTCTCCAAACGGGTAGTGAGCGGCCGGCTCGCCTGGGTCGAGCGGATGCTGCGGGAAATACGTGTGCTGCCTCTAGGAGACCGGGAGGCATTCTTCGCCGACCCACGGAATGCATGGGCGGCTGAGTCGTGCCTGCGCCGGGGGTTGGAAGCGCTGTTCGACCTGGGGCGCCACATCCTGGCGAAAGGCTTCGGCCTGGGCATCAGCGAGTACAAGGAGATCGCATCCGGATTGGGCGATCGTGGTGTACTTGCCAGGGAAGAGGCGGCACTGTTACGGGTCCTGGCCGGCTATCGTAACCGACTGGTCCACTTTTACCACGAGGTGGGGCCGGAGGAGTTGTACGAGGTCTGCACCCAGCGTTTGGCAGACCTGGAGCGTGTGGCAGAGGCCTACCGGCGGTGGCTCAGAGACCACGAAGAGTGGCTGGACGAGACACTGTAAATGAGTCAGGTTGAAACGGCTGCTAATAGATTGCTCACTCAATACATACAGGTCGCTGTTTCCGTACAAGACGCAGGAACTAGCCTGATCGTCTCAGTTGATCCCTGGAGCAATTGCCCATCAGAGATCGCCAGAGAGGAAGGGCGACTGTGCAACGGGTGCGAGTTTTGGGGCCGAGAAGTCCAAGGCGTTGACTGGTCTGAGTCCAGTCTATGCCTCTTTGATGGGGAACGTGAAGCTGATTCTTCGGCGGAGGACTTGTGTTAACCCGTCCTGATTGACCCAGAAGTAGCCGAGAAACTGGACTTGACCATGCAAGTGGCTCAACGAGCGCAGCCAGCGTAAGGCTGTGCGGGCCAGAAACTTGAACAATCCTGAAAGAGACTGAAGCAAACGAATGGATTACTACAACCACATTACCGATGACCTGGATGCGATGCTGGCGGCCCTGCCGGAGGACATCCGGGCTGCCTTGCAGCGGATCGGGCGCTGGGATGAACTGCTGGAGGTGATCCTGGACCTGGGCCGGGTGCCCACCGCCCGCTACACCGATGGGGAGATGGTGTTGCGGGAGACAGAAGTCGCCCAGGCAGAGATCCAGCACGTGGTGGAGCGCGTGGGCGAGTTCGACGCTGACAACCGGGCCGGCATCGCGCGCACCCTCCACCGCATCGCCGGTATCCGCAACCGGAAGGGGGACGTGGTCGGCCTCACCTGCCGGGTGGGCCGCGCCGTCTACGGCACCATCGCCATCATCCAAGACATCATCGAAGGCGGAAAAAGCATCCTCTTGCTGGGCCGGCCTGGCGTGGGCAAAACGACGATGCTGCGGGAAGCGGCCCGCGTCCTGGCGGAGCAGAAACGGGTGATCGTCGTGGACACTTCCAACGAAATCGGCGGTGATGGGGACATTCCCCACCCTGCCGTCGGCCGCGCGCGCCGCATGCAGGTGGAGATGCCGTCCCTGCAACACGAGGTGATGATCGAGGCGGTGGAGAACCACAACCCCGAGGTCATCATCATTGACGAGATCGGACGAGAACTGGAGGCCGAGGCGGCACGCACGATCGCCGAACGGGGCGTGCAGTTGATCGCCACCGCCCACGGAAACACGCTGGACAACCTGCTCATCAACCCCACTCTGTCCGACCTGTTAGGAGGGGTGGAAAGCGTGACGCTGTCCGACGAAGAGGCGCGCCGCCGGGGGACGCAGAAGACGATCCTGGAACGGCGTGCCCCGCCCACCTTCGACGTGTTGATCGAGATTCAGGACCGGCAGCGGCTGCTCATCCATCACAGCGTGGCGGAGTCGGTGGATGGGTTGCTGCGCGGCCGGCCGCCGCAGGCGGAACTGCGCTACCGGGACTCGAACCAGGAAATCCACACGGAAAAGGTCACCCCGTCCTCCCTGGAGGAGCGGGAGAGCAGGCGGCCCAGCGCTGGTTCCGTCAGCGCCGTGCCTTCCGGCGTCGCCCCTGCAGAACGGAGGGCGCTGGAGCCGGTGCGGGTCTATCCCTATGGCATCGCCCGCGACCGGCTGGAGCGGGCCGCCCAGCGCATGCACGTGCCGGTCACCATGGCGAAAGACCTGGGACAGGCCGGGGTGCTGGTCACCACCAAGAGTTTTTACCGCAAGCGTCCGCAACTGGTGGTAGACGCAGAGCGGCGAGGGCTGCCCATCTACGTCCTGCGGGCCAACACGGTGGCCCAGATGGAGGCCTGCCTGAGCGAGATCTTTGCCCTGGAAGGCGGAGCCCCCGATCCGCTGAACCAGGCCCTCCGCGAGGCAGAAGAGGCCATCCGGCAGGTATTGGGAGGCGCTGCGGAGGTGGAACTCTCCCCTCAGAACGCCTACGTGCGCCGCAACCAACACGAACTGGCCCGCGCGGCCAACCTGGTATCGGAGTCGCGGGGCAAGGAACCGCACCGCCGGGTGCTGATCTTTCGGGAGGAGTAATCGGCAGTGTTCATCAGTCTCGAAGGTCCCGAAGGCAGCGGCAAGACTACCCAGGCCCGCCTGCTCGCCGAGTGGTTATGCCAGCAGGGCTACGAGGTGATATTGACCCGTGAACCAGGCGGAACTGACATCGGCGACCAGATCCGGGCCGTGTTGCACGACCCACACAACACCACCATGGACGCCCGGACGGAGATCCTGCTCTACTCCGCCTCACGCGCCCAGCACGTGGCGCAACTGATCCAGCCCGCGTTGGCTGCTGGCAGCATCGTCATCAGCGACCGTTATGCCGACAGCACGTTGGCTTACCAGGGATATGGCCGGGGGCTTGACCTGGAGATGCTGCGGAGGATCACCGCCTTCGCGACCGGTGGCCTGAGGCCCGACCTGGCGCTCTACCTGGACGTGCCGCCCCAGGAAGGGTTGCAGCGCAAGCGATCAGGAGGCAACGAGTGGAACCGCCTGGACGCCGAGACGCTGGAGTTTCACCAGCGGGTGCGGGCGGGCTACCTGGAACTGGTCAAACAGGAACCGCAGCGGTGGGCAGTGGTCGAAGCCACCCGCTCGATAGAGGAGGTACAGGCCGAGGTCAGGCAAGTGGTGCAGGCGAGACTGAGGCGGGAGGCCTAGTGCATAATGCGTGGTGCGTGTTTCGTGCTGCGTGTTGCGTGACGGAACACGCAACACGTTTCACGTTTCACGCTTTACGCTTCAGCACCCATCGCCCCAGCATCCAAGTCTCCGCCGCCCTCGCCCATCAGTTCCGGCATGGACTTTTCGATCTCTTCCGGGTTCTCGCCAGCCTCCAGCCGCCCCACCACCTCGTCGAACTCTGGCCCCATGTCCTCCCCGGCCTCGGCGCCCATCTCGTCCCTCATCTTGCGCATCCAACGACCCAGACTGCGGGGATCGCTCTCGTCCAAGTCAGGCAAGTCGCTCAAGTCGGGCGCGTCATCCATGCGACTTGCTTCAGAACGCACGACGCGCACGCGGGAGACCAGGCGGGTGAGATTGGCCCCGCCACAACGAGGGCAGGCCGGCGCCGCTTGCTCTGCCTCGGAAAAGGTGCGCCAGAAGACCGAGACACGGCGCCTGCAATCGCGACAACGATACTCGTAGATCGGCACGCTCACCTCCGATCACCAGTATACCAATTTATCCGCATATCGCAAGTAGGAGCGACTCGTCGTGGAAGAATGCTATGACTTTACGCACCATCCCTTGTTGATTGTCGTCTCGGGCCCGGCCGGAGTGGGAAAAGATAGCCTGATCGAGCGCATGCTGGAACGCGGCTGTCCAGTTCACTTTGTCGTCACGGCCACCGACCGGCCGCCCCGTCCGGGTGAAGTCCACGGCGTGGACTATTTCTTCCTCGCCACCGAGGAGTTTCTGCACATGGAACGGGAGGGGGAGTTGCTGGAACACGCGGTCGTATATGGACAACACAAGGGAATCCCTAAGCAGCACGTACGGGAGGGGTTGGCGTCCGGCAAAGACGTGATCATGCGGTTGGACGTCCAGGGGGCATCCACCATCCGTCGCCTGGTGCCAGAGGCCGTCTTGATTTTCCTGACGGCGTCCTCACAGGAAGAACTGGACCAGCGGCTGCACGCCCGACGAAGCGATTCCCCTGAGCAACTCCAGAAGCGGCTCGTCGTCGCCTGCGCGGAGATGAGACGGCTACCCGAATTTGACTACGTGGTCGTCAACCGTGACGGAGAACTGGATCGGGCCGTGGACGACGTCGTCGCGATCATCCGGGCCGAGCACTGCCGCGTCAAGCCACGCGTGGTGAGTCTATGAGTCGGACAGTTCCACCCGCAGTGAGCGTAGGCGACAGGGTGCGCATGCGCAAGCCCCATCCCTGCGGAGGATGCGAATGGGAGGTCACGAGAACCGGCGCCGACATCGGCCTGCGTTGCCTGACTTGCGGCCGGCGCGTGATGCTTCCACGCGTCAAGTTCACCAAGCAGGTGAAAGCGATTGACCACAAGTTGGCGTGACCGCCAACTTGTGCTACAATGCCCATGCCGACCCTGAACCTCGAGGCATTTGAAAAAAACTATCGTACCATCTCAGGAGACAATCTATGGAAAAGAAGTTCAGAGTCCTGCGGCTGATCGGGACCATCTGGAAGATCCTGGCCTGGGTGGCCCTCATCCTCGGCGTCCTCGTCTCCATTGGCATGCTGCTGACGAGCGTCCTTGGAGGAGGCATCATGGGACAACTGGGCCAGCAGGCAGGCCAGATGCCCTCCTGGGCATTCGGCGTGATGGGGGGCATCGTCGGGTTCATCGTCTCGCTGATCCTCACGGTCATCTACTTTCTGATCATGTACGCCGTCGGCGAGTTGATCTATCTGCTGATCGCCGTCGAGGAGAACACACGCCTGGCGGCCCAGTGGATCCAGGCCCGCTCTGCGCCTGCTCCTTATCCGGCCGCACCGGCGGCGTATGCTCCCGCACCTACCCCACCTTACTCAGCGCCGCAGGCCTAAGACAAGCCAAAATTCACAGCCCCGGCTGGCCAGCCGGGGCTGTGAATTTCACAATGCCCCTGCTTCAAGAGGCTAAACGACGACCTGCTCTCGTTCGGGGCCCACGCTGATGAGCGTCACCGGCACACCGACCCATTCCTCGACCCGCGCCACGTACTCTCGCGCGGCGGGGGGGAGGTCTTGGCGGCGATGCACCATGCTGATGTCCTCCGTCCAGCCCGGCAGTTCCTCATAGACCGGCTTCCACTGAGCCAGGGCGTCAATGCCGAACTCGGCCGGGAAATAGCCGACGCGTTCCCCGCCCTGTTCGTAGGCTACCGCCACCTTGAGCCGAGGCAACCCTCCCAATACGTCGAGTTTGGTCAGTGCCAATTCGTCCAGGCCATTGACGCGGGCCGCATAGCGCAGGATGACCAGGTCGAGCCAGCCACACCGCCGCGGCCGCCCCGTCGTCGTCCCATACTCCTGGCCGGCTTGCCGTACGCGGTCGCCGACCTCGTCCAGCAGTTCGGTCGGGAAGGGGCCGGCGCCCACGCGGGTGGTATAGGCCTTGGCGACGCCGATGACACGCGAGACGTGCTGAGGGCCAAAACCCAGCCCCGTCAGTGCACCGCCGGCCACGGTCGAGGAACTGGTGACGTAAGGATAGGTGCCGTGGTCGAGGTCCAATAGCAGCCCCTGGGCTCCCTCGCAGAGCACCGTCTCTCCGGCCTCCAGCGCCTCGCCCACCAGGGCCGAACCATCGGTCAGATGGGGTGCCAGGCGTTGGGCGTATGCGCAATAGTCGGCCGCGACCTGCTCCGGCGAGAGCGGCTCCGCACTGTACTGCTCGTGCAGATCGCGGTTGTGGATCTGAACGACCTCGGCCACGCGCCCGGCAAAGTGTTCGGGGTTGGCCATCTCACCGGCACGCAGACCGGCACGGGCCGCCTTGTCGGCATAGACAGGGCCAATGCCGCGCATCGTCGTCCCGAGGGACGCATGGCCCAGGGCCGCCTCCCGTGCTCCGTCGAGGGCCAGGTGAGTGGGCAAGATGACGTGAGCAGCCGCGCTCAGTTTCAACCGCGAGGGTCCCACGTCCACACCAAGCGCCGCCAATTCGTCCATTTCCGTCACCAGCCGCTGCGGATTGACGACCACGCCTGCGCCGATGAGGCAGGTGACGGCCGGCCAGAGAATGCCAGAAGGCACCAGGTGCAGTTTGAGGGTGAGCCCCTG
>DATKWP010000508.1:0-22391 GCA_035529535.1 Anaerolineae bacterium
GGTGAGCGACAAGCCGTACCGCTTGAGGGATGGAGATGAGATCCAGATCGCGCTGTGTGTCAAAATGGGCTTTGTGGGCGCCGACGCCACGCTGCCGCTAGAGTTGGCCGGCCCCACCCGTGGGGTGTACCTGGACCAGGCGGCCAGGCGGGTCTTCGTCGGGGGACACGAGTTGACCCCACCACTCTCGTTGGCCCAGTACCGGCTGTTAGAGTTGCTGCTCGACCACGAGGGCCAGGTCGTTTCCAGGGATGACATCGTGGCAGCCGTGTGGCCCGAGGAACAAGACCTGGGCATTTCCGAGCAGGCAATTGACGCGCTGGTGCGGCGTCTCCGCGAGCGCATCGCCGTCGTGGACCCGGACCATAATTACATTGTCACCGTGCGTGGGCACGGCTTCCGGTTGGACAACTGGTAACTGCGTCTATCTTGTGTTGGCGATCAGTGCACCGATCTTCTCGCGCAGGCGTTTGATTTCCTGGCCTATCCCCGGCTCGTCGGGCCGTCGCCGATGTTGCATCTTCTTGAAGGCCAGTTCCGCGCCTAGTTGGTGCAGTTGGCGTGCCCGTCGCCAGCCTCCCCATCCTCCGCTCCATAGTGCGCGCCACTGGGCCTGGCTGTGGCCCCCTGGCACCGTCAGTGTGCGATAGAGGGCCTCAGGCACCTCGCCGGCCAGCTCGGTCACCAGGCACTGCCGCTGCCGCGACAGCGACCAGCCCGCCACGATCCCGACCACGATGACGCCTGCTCCGGTCGTGATCACCGTCAACACGTTCAACCCCACCAGGTTTCGCGCCAGCAAGTTGTGCAGCGCATGGATCGCCACCGCCAGCGCGAATCCCCCGACCGAGAGTGCCCAGCGCTGCCACCGTTGCTGTGCCAGGCGGGCGAAGCCCAGCCCTGCACCGAAGGCCGCCGTATAAAACGCCTGGTTCAACCCATACACGAGTCCCTCGGCGAAGGTGGCCGCGCTCAGCCCCTCAAAGCCCCACAACACGAAACTTCCGACGTAACTGAGGACGTTTCCCGTCATCGCAAAGCCAAAGCCCACCATCGCCCCATAGATGATGCCATCCAGCACGTTGTCGAACTCTAGCCGGTAGCGCCAGGCAATGAAGAGCACCGCCGCTCCCTTTAATGCCTCCTGCAGCACTGGCGCCACCACGCCCAGCCGTACTGCTTCGAGCGCGCGGGGGCCGATCAGGTCCGGCGGCAGCCGGAAGAACACTTCCGCCGCCAGTGCCAGCGCCAACGACGGGATCGCCCCCCACACGAAGGCGGCCGCCAGCAACCGCTTGGGCTCCTTTTCGTACCGGTCCACCCAGTAGAGTACCCCGACGTAGACCAGCGCCGGCACCATACCCGCCAATAACGCGATCAGCAAGCCCATCACTACCTGGTGGGCCGGCAGCACCGTGCCGATCCACACTAGGTCAGGTGCATCCCACGTCGCCTCGTAGGTCTCCGTTTCTGATGGTCCCACCGACGACAGGCACCCCACGGTGGCCTCCTCTTCGCCCGCGATACACCGGACCAGCAGGTTGGCCGCCCCATCGGACCCGAATTCCAGCCTCGCCAGGCCCGATTCGGCGAACGGAACGTCGGCAAAACGCACGCGCGTCACCTGGCCGGATGCTGCGTCGGGCCAGGTGGCGACGACGTCCCAGCGGGTGTCTGGAGGCACGCGGAGCGCCGCCACGACTCCCGTCGCGGTAGGCGGATCGGTGTGCAGGATGGCCAGAGGGCCCAGTGCCTCTGTCGAGGGCAACGGGTTGCCCCGCTCGTCCGCCAATTGCACCTGGGCCTCCGCGGCCGTTGCGCCGACGACCTGCACCCGCAGCCGGTTACTGTACCAGGTATCCGTGTCTAGGGGCTGGGCTAGGCCCCAGGCGTACGGTTGCTCCCACTGGGTGCCCTTGTCGGCCGGGCCCAGCGGGCCGCTGAAATCGCTCTGGACCGACACCTCGCCCCAATGCCCACGGTAGATCAGCCACTCTGCCCCCGGCCATGTTTGAGGGTTCGCCGCCACGTCGGCCCGGTTGGGGAGCATGATCACGTCCGGGACCACGCGCCCGTAGGCCCCGGTGCGGTCCAGGATCTCGATCCTGGCATTGCCGACGTCCTTCCCGTTGGGATAAACCTCGCCGCCGACGAAATAGTTGGCGTGTGAGCCCAGTGCAACGTGGGCCACCGGATGCGTACCCTCCTCGACAGGCGCGTCCGCCCACGCCCGGCGAGTGCCGCCGTGGTGCTGGCTGAGCACCACCCACTCCGGCTCCTCTTCGCTCGTGAGCATCACCTGGACCATTTCCCAGTCCCCTTCGTGCTTGTTGAACCAATCGTTGTAGAAATACAGCGCCCAGTACTGGATCGTGACGTGGCCGCCCGCTGGGCGGTCCGGCTCCTCGTCCCGCACTACGTGAGCGTAGACGACAATCGGCGGTCCACCAGCCTGGAGGCTCAGCGTCGCCCGGTAATAGGCCTGGTGAGCGGAGTAGTTGGTGTAGGCCGAACTGCCATCGTCGCCGTACCAGACGTCGAGAAAATGGCTATCGTCGCTCTTGAGGTTCAGCAGGTCCAGAGGGTCCAGGCTGAGCAGGACGTTGACGTCGAACCACAACCGGCGCGTCTGGCGCAACCGGGCCTGGTCTACGATCACGTCCACCGGCTGGGGGCGAAAGGTCTCGGCCGGGTGGAAATAGAGTACCGGCGCATACTGCTGGGCCAACTCTGCATCCCACTCCGGGGGAGTAGGGCCACTGGCCCAGGCCGGCACAACCCAGGTCCCCAGCACTCCTGCCAGCACAACCAGCACCGCAAGCGTTCGTCCTCTCATCTCTGCACCTCCTCGGTCAGCCTCCATCCGATTGTACGCCAGGTCTCGGTTCGGTGCAACTGGAGACAGTTTGCCGGTTTGTCTGAGTAGTGGATACGGTGTAAAATCTTCCGGTAGGAGAGCCGTGAAGTGCATGAGACCGGGGATAGCATCCAATGAGTGACGCCTTTACCCCTTATGAAACCGGTTTGGCCCGTTTCCTGGAGCGGTTGGGGCAGGACCATCCTCGCTATACCGAGGCCCTGACGCTGGAGGCCCAACTGCGGGAAAACGTGGGCCAGGCCCGCCTGGATGGGGATACCGAAACCCGTCGCGCTGACCGGAACCGCATTCTGAGGGAACTGAACCGGCTGGCGTTACAGACAGCGCGGCTCAGTTTCAACGAACTAAGTGGCTTTCTCGGCAGTGAGGTGGACGGTGTCCAATTGCCTGCGGCGGACGCCCCGCTTCAGCGGGGGTTCCCCATTGGCTTCGTCAACCGCGAGCAGGAACTGCACCTGCTCAAGGTGGAGCGGCTCAAGGCCGCTCGCTCTCCCTACACCTTGGTCAGCGCGCCGGCCGGCTATGGCAAAAGCCGTCTTCTCCTGCACCTGGTCCAGACCCTGGCGGCCGACGAGGCGGGTGAGTACACCCGTGAGGCGGGTGAGTACACCCGTCTCCGTCCCAAATGGAGCGTCCGCTACGTCGAGTGTGCCCCCCAGCCCGCAGACCAGGTGGCCTGTGTGGTGCACGCGCTCGCCGGACCAGCGGCACCGGATGAGCCGGGTGCGGCCACAGACCTGGTATGTGACGCCGTCATCCAGGACCTGGGTGCCCCTTCGCCCGCGGGTCGCCGGGACGTCTTGCTGATGTTCGACGCCGTGGAGCGGCTCAGCGGCGAGACCCGCCGGTGGCTGGCGACGCTGCTGAACGACCTGCGCCGGCGCACCCGGCCCGGCGATCAGGAGGTCATCACCGTGCGCGTGATCCTGGCCGGGCGCGACGTGGAATCGTTTTGGGAGGACTATGCCCGGGCCTATCCCAGGCCGCCCGCTCCGCAGCGCATAGACCTGAGCCCCTTCGATGAACGATCCATTCAGGAGATGGTCTGGGGCCAGGCTCAGGCAGTCCACGTCGCCGATCGCCTCGATGACCAGACTGTCACCCAGATTGCGGATGAACTCCGGTATCTGAGCGGAGGACATCCCGGAATTCTGTGTGACCTGGTGGACGATCTGGCCCGCCGGTCGTTTGCCATTGGACCGGCCGCGGAGTACTTTGGGCGGCGGTGGGAAGAGTTGGTATGCGCCACCCTGTCGCCCGTGGCGGATGACCTGGTAGGAGCTTTGGAAACCGGGACGGGGGAGGCGGTCAGGACGCTGAGCATCTTCCGCCAGGTCAATGCCAACACGGTCCAGGCATTGGTGCAGGAGGGGCTGTTGCCGCCCCAAACGAATGCGATTGCTCTGCTGGGCGACTTGCAGAGGGCACACCTCCTGGATGGACCGGGCATCCGTGAGCCTTTCTACCGCGATCGCTGGATGCGGCGCATCCTGGCCCTCGACATGGCGTACCGCTCGCCGGCCAGCCGGGCTCGGTATCTGTGTTTGAACAAGGCCGCGCTTCACCTGTATCACAATTGGATCCACAACCTGGGGCCAGCCTTGCTGGACACCCACCTCAAGCCGGCTCAGCGCCTCTTGTCCGTCCTGGAGTGGTTGTTCCATGCCCTGCAGGATGAAGACCTGGACGCACCCACGCTGTGTGCGGAACTGAGGAGGCACGTCCAGGCGCTGTCCGTGGACAGCGAGCAGCCGCCTGTCGCCGATTTGATCGCGGATGAAATCAGGAAGGACGACGAGGTCTGCTATCTGTTGCGCCATCGCCTGGGTGATGATGGGGTGTCTGACCTCTGTGGCTGGTTAAGCCCGTATGTTCCCGTGGAGGGAGGTACTGCGAATGGCTAAATTTGACTTCTTCGTCGGCCGCCAGGACGAGTTGGCACTGGTTGACGAATGGGCGCAGAAATGGGGCTCGATGCACGTGCTTGCCATACACGGCGACGGTGGCGTCGGCAAGACCTGGTTGCTGTTGGAGATCATGCGGCGTTACAGCCCCCGCGACGATTTTGTCGTCGTCTATTTCGACGCGGCGGAACACCCCTTCAGTATCCAGTATGAGGTCATGTTCCTGGCTCAGCATTTGGGCCTGGAAAACTTTCCACACCTGCTGGCCAGAATGGAGGAACTGACGCAGAGTTACTACGATCTCCCCATCCTGGACGCCCAGGCCAAGGAACGGGAGGCCCTGCAGATCGCGGGTGAGGAAATCAACCAGCAACTGAAGGCCCGCCGCCTGATTTATCTCCTGGACACGGTGGAGGTACTGGAGTATGGGGGCGGAGAGAGCCTGATCGGTACCGAAGGTCGTGAATACGCCCGGCAGTTCTCCAACGCCCTTTTTGTTGCGGCGGGACGGAATGTTCAGCGTATGCTGCCCGGCCTCGTCCAGGGGTTTGGTTCGGACGACGTGGGTGAGGTGGGTGCGGATGGGGGTACATCCGCGTACACCCGAACCCGGGTGACCGGTGTCCCGCTGCACAACTTTGACCGGTTGGAGAACGCATATTTCTTCAGCGTGGTGGACGCAGAGGGGCTCATCTCACCGGACATGCGCGACAAACTCTTCTTCTTGACCGATGGCCGGCCCGTGCTGCTCTCGTTGGCCGTGGAGTGGCTCTTTCGGAGCGTCCCCATGCCCGAGATCGCGGAACAGGCCCTGGACGATCTGCGAGCTCTGCCGGAGGGCGGGTTACGCGATCTACGAGAACGATTCGAATTTGAGTTGGTGGATCGGGTGCGTAGCCTGAAGGACCCTCTGGATCGGGCTGTGCTCTACATGGCCCACGTCAGCCGCCGCATTGATGCCCGTATCCTCTCCGTCCTGCTGGATATCCCCACCCCCGACGCTCAGGCATTGATGCAACAACTGACCGATCTCTCCTTCGTCAAGTACAACCCGAGCACCGGCAACTGCATGTTGCACGATGAGATGAAGAACCTGGTCAACAAGCACGCCTGGCCCTACGTGGACCCGACTGGGGACGTGCGCCGTGGGCTGGCTCGCCGGGTGATCGTGGACTATTATGAGCCGCGCATCGGAGAACTGGCGCGCCAGGTCAGGGCGCAACTGGAACCCGGCAAGGGCCCCATTCGCCGCGCGCGCATCGGTGGAACCGAATGGGAACTGTGGCGCCTGGAGGCCGAGTGTCTGCACTATCACTTGAAGGTCGGCGAACAGGAGGGAAGCGCTTACTTCGACGATCGCTTCGTGGAGGCGCAGCGGAACAACCATCTCATGCGGATGGAATTCCTGCTCAGCGAGATGGAGATGACCCGGCATCCCGGCATCCGGGACGTGCTCGAACTGCGCCGGGCGGAGACGCTGTTCCTCAGAGGTGACGTGGAGCAGGCAAGTGAGATTGGCCTTTGTCTGCTGGCGCGGACGGATTTGTCGCTCGATCACCGGATCAGTGCGCACAACGTCCTGGGGTTGATCGCGGCTGCTACGGATCCGGAGCAGGCCAGGCAACAGTACGAGGCGGCCCTGCGCCTGGCCCAGGAGGCGGACGCGGGTGAGTACACCCGTAAAGCGAGCGTGATCGGCGTTCTGCACAACAACCTGGGCCAACTTTACCAACTCACCAGCCGTCTCAACCAGGCCACTCAGCATTATCAGCAGGCGATCGAGTACAGCCAACGGGCCGGTAACCGCCCCCTGGTGGCCTCCGCCACCAATAACCTGGCCTACGTCTACCGGCTGCAAGGAGACCTGGCACAGGCCGACGTCCTGTGCCGGGTGGCGATGCGGCAGCGCAAACAGTTGGGGTTGGAGCGCGACCTGGCCTACAGTTATCTGACCAAAGGGGAGATAGATCGGGACCGGGGAGACCTGGAAAGTGCGGAGCGTTACACCAAACTGGCCCTGCGTTCATTCGACAAAGTGAAGGAAACCCGCGGCCAGATCATGGCCTATAACTCGCTGGCCAACATCCGCCGTCACCTCGATCAATACGAGGAAGCGGAAGCGTACCTGGAACAGGGGCTCGCCCTGGCCGAGCAGGTCCGCGATGAGCCATTGCTCGCCGGCCTGCTGAACGTATACGGGCGCGAACAGCGGGACCGTGCCGTGTACCTGCAAGAGATCGGCGAGGATGACAAATCAGGGCTGGTCCAGGCTTCTTTCGGGCGGGCGGAGAAATACCTCGAGCGCAGCCTCGACCTGGCGACCAGGTATGGTGATGAATGGTTGATCGCGCGTAGCCAGTTTGAACTGGCGCTGGCCTACTTTCTGAGCGGTTCGCGTCCGCAAGAGGTCGTGGGCGCTCTGCTGGACCAGGTGTGGGAGAGTGCCTCTCGCCTGGGTTTCGGGCTGCTCCAGGGGTACGTGGACGAGACCCGCGGCGAGATGGCTCAGCGCCGGCAGGATTACGCCGGTGCTGCCCGGCACTTTGGCATGGCGGCGCAGCGCATTGCCCGCTGGCGCGGCCGTGAGCCGGAACGGTTCTTCGATCGCCTTGGCGACCGGTTGCTGGACCCCGGCCTTTCCCCGGAAGCCACCCGCACGCTCACCCGCGGGATCCTCGACGTCATTCAGGAGTGTACGCGGGTGAGTGCCGATGGGTACATCGGTACACCCGGTGCTGAGTACTTGCAGTCCTTACAGATGTTATGCCAGCAAGTGCTGAGCCTGTAAGCCATGCGAGGAGGAAACGATGCTTGTGACGCTGACGAATGACCCTGCCGACCTGGGTAAGCGGCCTGTTTCTTCCCATCAGGACTGTGCCTGCGATTGTCAATGTGCCTGTCCTACCGATGGTGCGTCGATCCCGGTGCTCTCCTTGCCTGTGGCGTATTATCTGGAACTGACCCCGGCGTGCACTAATCGTTGTCCCGGTTGTGGCAACGTGTACGCCGCGGGTCGTGCCTCGCTGTCTGCTCCTCTGGATGGGGAAGAGTGGTGCGGGCTGATCGGCCAGTTGGCTGCCACGGCCTCTCGGTTCAAACTCACGGGGGGCGAGGCGCCCTTGCACCCCGCCTTTACGGCGATCGTGCACCGGATCGAGGACTGGGGGGTTCCCTTCACCCTGTTCACCAACGGACGATGGCCTGATCCTGGCCCTCTGATCACGCTGCTGCGAACCACCGCCACCTGCGAGGGATTGCTGGTGTCCTTGCATGGGCCGGATGCAGCCACGCACGAAGCCTTCACTGCAGTACCTGGCTCCTTCGACGAGACGGTCGCTAACGTCCGGCGCGCGGCCGGTGCGGGGCTGGACGTGGCGACGAGCATGGTGGTCCACTCCAGGAATTGGGATCGCATTGAGGAGACGCTCGAGCTGAGCCTGCGCCTGGGAGCGAACCACCTGGTCTGCAACCGGTTTATTGGCGCTCCTTCCACCCGTGTCGCCCCCAGCCAGGCCCAGTTACGTGCGGCTGTAACCACCATCGAGTCGCTGTGCGCGGCAGGACGTCCGGTGCGGTTTGGCAACTGCATCCCTCAATGCTTCGTCGCTTCATCCTCGCGGGGCTGTACTGCCGGCAGCACGTTTGCTACGATAGATCCGTGGGCTCGCTTGCGTCCGTGTAACCATGCCCCCCTCCTGGCCGGCGATTTGCGCACCCAGTCCCTGGAAGAGGTATGGCTGGGTGGGACCATGGCCGGCTGGCGCGCTCTGCTCCCTGCGGGCTGCTCAGCCTGCCCGGCGTTCGCCATCTGTCACGGAGGGTGCCGTGCCCAGGCCCTGCTGGCCGGGTCGGTCCGGGATCCCCTCGTGCGGGGTTCCCTGGCCGATGGGAGCGCGCCGTCGCCGGGCGTTGCGCTGCCCCTGTATGCAGGGTTGCGCCCGCTGGGACGGTTCAGCCGCCGGCGTGAGAGTGGCTCGGAGTTGTTGCTGTACCGGGATCTGGTCATCTCGATACCGGCCGGGCTTGAGGAAGTCATTTCAAGGCTCGATGGCTCCCTGACCCTCCAGCAGATCGAACACCAGTATGGCCACGCCGCGGTGGACTGGGTCGGCACTCTGCACCAGGAGGGCGCGGTCACGTGGGCAGCGCTGCGCTGAGATGTCCACCTGGTTCGCACGGCGCGTGGCCACCTGAACGGCCCCTCGTGCCGGCGACGCTCAACGACATGCAGGGCCTATACCCTTTAATGAGCCACCTTCCCGAAAGTTCCGAACCTTTCGGGAAGGTAGGTGGAGCACTCTTTGCGCACGAGTAGGGCAAGCTGCCATTTTGCCTACAGCCAGGTGGCCCTGGGACGGACCGTAGTTCGCACTGAACTCATTGCCGGTTTCCGCGTGGAGAATCGGATCATGCGGGTCTCTGGCGGCTTCAGGATCTGGAAGGTCCCAGGCAAGGACCATTCTCCCGTGTTCCCTGCTCCATCTTTGGCCCGCACTCGCCACTGGTAACGGTTCCCACATTCCCCCCTGAGGGCAGTCTGAGACTGGTTGCCCGTGACCTGCAAGGTAGACGTGGTGGGTGTGGGAGGTTCCGTGGGAGTCCGGACTACCTCCACCTGATATTCGCTGATGCCGGTCAGGTCGGTGACGGGATCCCAGCGCAACGTGACGGTGATGGGTGCGCCGGCCGGGCAGGCTATCTCCGCCCCCTCTTCAGGCTCCGCCAGGGTGGGGGCGGGCGGGGGCGTCGTGTCTGGCACGGAAAAGGCGCGCAGCGCCGACCATGCCCCAGGGTTCCCGACGCCATCCACGGCCCGTACCCGCCAGCGGTAACCTTCGCCACACGGCAAGAAGGCGTTCAAGAAAGACGTGCTGGAGAACTGGGGAGCATACACGTACGGGTTCCGCTCGATCGCCTCCAGGTAGACCTCGTAGGTCTGGATGCCGGAAGGGTCGAAGACGTTGACCCATTGCAGTTGAACCCACAGCGCCACTGCGCCGGGCGCACAGAATAACTGGGCTTGCTGTTCAGGGGCAATCGGCTGTGGCACGGGCGGACCCACCCGGTCAGGCGTCACGCTGGGCGTGGGGCTGGTGGTCGGCGTTGGCGTGTGGGTTGGCGTGGCCGTCGGCGTGGCGGTGCGCGTCGGGGTGCGGGTGGGGGTGGCGGTCCGCGTGGGCGTGTGGGTAGGCGTGGCCGTTGACGTCGGTGTAAAGGTCGGCGTGGCGGTTGGCGTCGGTGTGTGGGTCAGGGTAGCCGTCGGTCGCGGAGGTAGAGGTGTAGGTTCAGGCCAGAAATACCAGGCCCCGAAGGCTCCCAACGCTGCCAGCAGGACACACAGGACGGCCACCACTCCCAAGAGCAACGGCGGAATGCCCACGGCTGCCGGCCCAGCCGGTGAGGCCACCGGCCCGGCAGGTGGGGGCATCGCAGGGAACCGGGATGGGCGCGCGGGTGGCGTGGGAGGGCCGACGAGCAAGTTCAGGTTGTGACGGGTCACGTCTGCCCCGGCCCGGTCTCCCGACGTCTGCCGCAAGCGCAGGGCCTGCACCAGCCAGGTGCGGGCCGTGGCCGTATCTCCCAGGCACAGGGCACGCGTGCCCAATTGGTGCAGTGCCCAGGCTCTGGCGGGCCGCTCCTCGAGCCTCTCCGCTGCCTGCAGCACCCACTGCAACACGCCCAGCCACGCCGCCCACCGCCTGCCCAGCGCCAGCGCCCCTTCCACCGCTTGCCCCAGGCGCAGCACGCCCATCCAGCGGCCCTGGCTGGCCGCCCATTCCAGCGTCTGCAGGATGGCGTCCGCCTCCTCCAGCAACCGGTCGGGGTTGCGCCGTTGCCCTTCCGCCCAGGTGACCAGGTGGGCCAGCACCCGTTCTCTCCACGGGGCCAGGTTCCACGTTTGCTGGAGGGTCTGGCCCACTCCGCCCGCCAGGCTGTAGCGAGGGCTGTGGCCGGTCTCTGACCGGGCCACCAGGCCATACCTCTGGAGCGTCTCCAGTGCCGAGGCGACGTCGGGAATTCCTGTCAGGGCGGGTAGATGGTCGGCCTGGAGGGGCACGTCGCCCAGGGTGGCCAGCACGGCCAGGATGCGCTTCTCGGGTTCCGCGAGCGACGCCACGCTCTGCGTCGTCAGCGTCTCTGCACGTGCGGGGGTCTGCACCTGGCGGCCTACTTCCGCCAGCGAGTGGCCCCCTTCCCGCACCAGCGCTGCCGCCTGGATGACGTGCAGAGGATGGCCCTTGAGCGCGGTGCACAGAGCCTGCGCGGCCGGTTGCTCCTCCGGGGTCAGAGCACGGCCCAGTGCCTGTTCCAACAATCCCAGCGCGCTGTCCACGGGTAGGCCGTGCACTTCAATCGCCTGCCCCATTCCCCGCAGGCACTGCTCCGACGAAGCCAGCAGGCAACCGCTCGCCGGTACCGCCTCCACCAACGCACGCACCTCTGAGGGGGCCAGGCCCACGTCATCCAGCAGGATCAGCGCTCGTTTGTCTTGCAGGGCCTGCTGAGCCTGCTCAGCGGTAGGTTTGAAGGAGATGTCGCTTTCGCAAAAGGCGTCGAACAGGGCCTGCACGAGATCCTCGACCGGCTGGCGGCGCACCGGGAGATAGATGACCCCATCCGGGAAGGAAGCGGCAACCGGGTGATGGGCCAGGTGGCTCAACAGGGCGGTCTTGCCCACCCCGGCCTGGCCATAGAAATCTACGGGCGCGCCCGGCTGGAGGTCATCACTGGCGACGCGGACCTCCGCTTCCCGGTCCAACAGGCCGGGCGTATGAAGCGGCCGCAGGAACACGGGTACCGGCCGGGGCCGCACGAGAGGTTGTTGCGCCGGCGTGGCGAGATGGACCACGCCGCCGTGTTCAGAACCAATCTGGAGGATGTAATCCCCGACGGCGACCTGCCCCTCAGCGTGTGTGCCTCCGCTCATCGCGTGCCTCCCCTCTTAGGTAGACCTACACGTTTTCCCCGGGTGCACGGGTGTACTCACCCGTACTCACCCGCAACCTGTCAGGTCTTCTCCAGATCTCCTCTACCACCGCAACGCCGGCAGGGCGAAGAAAATCACTGACATCACCCAAAAGAACGCCCACGACACCAACGCATAGCGCCAATGGGGGAACCGCAGCAGGGGCACCAGCAGGGCCGCCAATGCCACCACCCAGAACGCCGGCTTGATCAGCACCTCCCGCCAGCCAACGGCGGTGCCGCCAGGCGCAAAGACCAGCCAGCGCAGGATCAGGGCACACACCACCGGCAACGCCGCCGCGATGATGCCGTCGGCCGTCCCCCAGCCCACGTGGGTGGCCTGCAGTGCCCGCCCCACCTCATCCACGCCGAAGTGTGCGGCCACCTCGGCCAGCGCCGCCTCCTCGTCCAGTCCGCGCGCTCGCGCGGCCACCAGCGCCTCCTCCAGGTGGCTCCGCATCTCCGCCAGCAGTTCCTGTTCCTTCTCGGCGTCCAGGTCGAGTTGGGCGCGGATGCGCTCCAATAGACGGTCCACGTCAGCGTCAGCCGTGGCGGATGAGTACATCCGTTACACCTCGCCAGTCACGTACAGTTCTCCCTGATCAAAGCCCCGTTCCCGGTAGTATGGCCGTGTGCCGACTGCGGCGATGACGGCCAGGCGGCGGAAGCCTTCCTGCCGCACGATGCGCTGCGCCTTGTCGAGCAACCGCGTGCCCAAGCCGGCGTGTTGCGCCGCCCCTTCCCGCCTGGCACCCAGTTCCAACGCCGGGCCGTAGACGTGCACCTCGCGCACGACGGCGCACCCCTCTAACTCCGCGATGGGGGGCGCAGCCTGCGGTAACGAAAGACGCAGGAATCCGGCCAACCGGCCTGCGGGGGTCACCGCGCTCAGGAAACACTCGCAGGTGCCGTCAGCCTGGTAATCCAGCCGCTCCAAGCGGAGGGTGTGTGCGTCTACGCTCAGGCCGCGCACCTCGCGGCAGCGGATGCAACGGCACGCCAGCCCGTGCTGTGCCATATAGCGCTGCACGTCCTGGCGCAGGTTCGTTTTCTTCACGCCGGCCACGACGTTGGGAGCCGGAATGTCGCGCATGAGCCGGTTGACGCGGCTGTAGGGGGGGATGAGGGCTTTGCAGTGCGCCAACACCTCCACCAACGTTCCCTCGTCGTAGGGCCGGTATTCTCCCCGCCGCCAGTGCTCGTACAGGCCCGTGTTTCTCAGCAGCACGGTGGGGTAGATCTTTAATTCGTCCGGCCGCAGCCCCGGATCGTCCCACAACCGGCGAAAATCTGCCAGGTCGCTCTCGGGGGTCGCCCCCAGCAGGTTGGGCATCCAGTGCACGGCGATCTTGAAGCCGGCCAGCCGCAGCAAGCGAATCGCGCGGCGCGTGTCGGCCACGCTGTGGCCGCGCCTGTTGCGGGCCAGGATCTCGTCGTTCAGGCTCTGCACCCCCACTTGCACCTTTGTCACGCCCAGGGTGCGCAGCCGCACCACCTCCTCGGCTGTGACGCAGTCAGGACGCGTCTCCACTACCAGCCCGACGTTGCGATGAGGGGCGCTCTCGTTGAACCGCTGGGCTTCCGCCAGGGTGGGGGCCTCGACCCCGTTCAGCGCGTCCAGGCAACGGCACACAAACCATTCCTGGTAAGCGGGCGGATAACACGACCAGGTCCCGCCCAGGATCAGCAATTCGACCTTGTCCACCCGGTGCCCGATCGCGGCCATCGCCGCCACGCGGCTGGCGGTCTGCGCGTAGGGGTCGAAGTCGTGGGCAGCCGCCCGCCGGGCGCCGGGCTCGTCGGGCAGGTAACTCTTGGGCATGCGCTCGACCGTCGGGCAGAACACACATTCACCCGGGCAGGGGAAGGGCTTGGTCAGCACCGTCACCGGGGCCACGCCGGAGATGGTGCGCGTGGGCTTCGCCTGCAGCCGCCGCACCAGTTCGGGGTCGGGGAGTTGCTCCCTCTGTTCGCACAGTTGCGTGTACCCTCTCAGGACCTGATCTTTGGACAGCAGGTGCCCATCCGGCAGCGGATGCTGGCGCAGGATGCGGGCCAGTTCCTTGTCGGGAGCGGCCGTCGTCGCCGCCCCCTGTACCTCGCCCAGGATGGCGACGAGCAAGTCGCCGTGTTGCTCCAAGTCAAACGGCCCCTGGTGCGCTGCCCGCCACGCTGCATCTCCCTGCCGATCCATCCCCCTGACCTCTTTCAACTTTCCCCAAATCCCTCTGGTTCCCCCAGCCCCGCTCCTTATCCCCTGCCTCTTGGCTCCTGCGTCCTGCTTCCCCTCCCTTCCCTCCCTCCTGCTCCCTGTCTCCTTGTCCTCTTTCACCACCCCATCGCATACCCAATGTTCCCCTTGGGCGCCACCCCTCCCAGGATGACGCCGCGCTCCTTATCGTAGCGGATGGCCATGGTCTTGCCGTTGTCCCAATCGCCGGTGATGACGACCTGGTGCCCACGCCGTTCGAGTTCGGCGATCACCTCGCGAGGAATCCGCCCCTCGGCCACGATCCATCCGGGGTCGGCGTCGCGCGGATAGAAGGAGGAAGGAAAATGCGCCGAGTGCACGGTGGGCGCGTCCAGCGCCTCCTGGAGGTTCATGCGGAAGTCCACGTAGTTGAGGAAGAACTGCAGCGTCCACTGGTCCTGGCTGTCCCCCCCCGGCGTGCCGAATACCATGAACGGTTCGCCATCCCGTGTGACCAGCGACGGGGTCAACGTGGCGCGCGGGCGCTTGTGCGGGGCCAAGGCGTTGGGTCGCTGCGGGTTGAGGTAGAACATCTGCCCCCGCGTGCCCAGCGGGAAGCCTAACCCTTCGATGACCGGCGACGACTGGATCCACCCGCCACTCGGCGTGGCCGCGACCATATTCCCTTCTCGGTCCACGGCGTCGAGGTGGGTGGTGTCCCCGGTATGTGTTCGCCCTGCGTTCCATGCGCGGCGGTTGTCCGCTGCCACATCGAAGGTCACATAGTCCGGCACCCCGCGCCCGACGTCGCCGGGGCGCAGTTCCCGCGACGCCTCAGCGCCGATGAGGCCGCGTCGCCAGGCGGCGTACTCTTGCGAAAGCAGCACCTCGAACGGCACCTCGTCGAACAGGGGGTCGCCGTAGTAGGCCTCGCGGTCGGCAAAGGCCAACTTGGCGCACTCGATCAGCGTGTGCACATAGTCCGCCGAATTGTGCCCCATACCTCTGAGGTCGAACCCTTCCAGGAGCGCCAGTTGCTGGAGAAAGACCGGCCCCTGCGTCCAGGAGGAGCACTTGTGCACGTCCAGGCCGTGATAATGGAAGGTCACCGGCTCCTCGACCGCGGCGTGCCAGTCCGCCATGTCCTCGTAGGAGAGCAGCCCGGTATGGGCGGCGCCGCTGGCGTCTTCGACCGGATGGCGGGCGATGAAACCCACGATGCGTTCGGCGATTTCCCCCTTGTAGAAAACGTCCCGTGCCGCCTCGATCCCCGCGATGCGCCCTGTGCGCCGTGCCGCTTCTTCTGCGCGACACATCAACCTGAGAACGTGGGCATAGTCGGGATTGCGCAGCACCTCTCCGACTTCGGGCACGTGGCCGTTCGGGCAATACACCGCGCCGGTGGTCGGATAGCGTTCCGTGAACTGGCGCACGGCCGCGGCGAGAAACTCGTGCAGCCCTTCGTAGACCGGGAAGCCGTTCTCGGCCAACTCGATCGCCGGCTGCAAGATTTGTGCAAACGACATCGTCCCGAACCGCGCCACGGCCACCGCCCACGTGTCCACCACCGCCGGGACGCACGCCGGCAGGTAGCCGTCGCCGGGGATCAGGTCAATGCCGGTGAGTACACCGGAATGCTCCCGGCACCACTCGATGGTGAACGCTTGCGGTGACCAGCCCATGCCGCTGACGGCGAAGGCTTTCCCTTCCTGCGCCGAATAGATCAGCACCGGCACCTCACCGCCGGTGCCGTTTTGGTGTGGCTCCAGCAGATTGAGGCAGAAGCACATCGCCGCTGCCGCGTCCACCGCGTTGCCGCCCTGTTCCATGATGCGAAAGCCCGCCGCGCTGGCGAGGTAGTGGCCCGACGTCACGACGCCGCGCCTGCCCATGATGACCGGACGAGTGGTAAAAACCGGCACGAATCCTCCCTCTGACTTTGATGGTTTGTAGTGGGTGCTAGCGCCTCCCAGTTGCCTCTTGTGCCTTACCCGGCTATAATCATCGCCGTAGCCTACACGATGGACAAAGAGACCGTCGAGAGATTGCTCGCGCTGAACCGCGCGTTCTACGCCGCCTTCGCCCGGCCCTTTGCCGCCAGCCGGTCGGTGTCCGACCCGGCCCTCACGTGCATTCTACCTTATATCCCCCAGCGCGCAAGGGTACTGGACGTGGGCTGCGGCAACGGACGGCTGGCCGTGTTGCTCGACCGGGAACGGCCCGGCGCCACCTACGTGGGTGTGGATGCGGTGCCGGAACTGGTCCAGGTGGCCTGCGCCCAGGCCGCCCGGCTGGCAACCGTCGCGGCAGAGTTCCGCCTCGCGGACGTCACCCGGCCTGGCTGGAGCCAGGGGCTACCCGCCGGCTTCGATTGTGCCATAGCCCTGGCCGTGCTCCACCACGTCCCGGGCTTCGACCTGCGCGCACGCGTGCTGCGTGACGTCGCGTCTTTGCTCGCGCCCGGCGGCTGCCTGCTCCTCTCCACCTGGCAGTTTCTCGAGAGCGCACGGCTGCGGCGCAAGATCGTGGACTGGGCGGAGGTGGGCATCCCACGAGAAACGCTGGAGCCGGGGGACTACCTGCTCGACTGGCAGCGCGGGGGCCGGGGCTTGCGCTACTGCCACCTGGTGGACGAAGGGGAGATGGAACGGCTGGCCGCCGCCAGCGGCCTGCGCCTGCATGAGACCTTCCGCGCCGGTGGGCGCGCAGGGAATCTGAGCCTGTTTACCGTTCTTGGTACAAGATAAGGAGGAACAACATGAAACACTGGCCTTGTTGCCACCGTAGCAGCGGTATGTTCTTGCTGCTTGCCTCTTGCATCCTGCTGCTTCTTCTGGGAACGGGTCGCGGGTGGGTACACCCAACCGCCCTGGCCCAGACCATCCGCATCATCTTCTTGCATCACTCCTGCGGTCAGAACCTGATCGAACAGGGCGGCGTGCGTGAGGGGCTGACCGCCCTGGGCTACGAATTCTACGACCACGGCTACAACGGGGACGGATTGCGCCTGGCCGACGGCTCCTACAGCGGTATGAACTTTGATGTGCCAGGCGACAACACCGACCCCGACGGCCTGGCCGCCATCTTCGCCCAGCCGTTCCACGACTCGCCCGACAACACCTTCAGCCACCTGATCCAGTACGACGTCATCGCCTTCAAGTCCTGCTTCCCCACCAGCAACATTGGCTCCGACGAACAGTTGGCCGAGTACAAGTCCTACTATCTCGCCATGCGTGACCGCATGGACGAGTACCCGGACAAGGTCTTCATCGCTGTCACCCAGCCGCCGCAGGTCCCTGCCAATAGTGACCCGGAGGAGGGGGCGCGGGCGCGCGCCTTCGCAGACTGGTTGCAGTCGGGCGAGTACCTGGCAGGCCACCCCAACGTCTTCGTCTTCGACTTCTTCGGCTACCTGGCGGGCGACGACAACTTCCTGCGCCCCGAATACCGCGTGGACGAGTACGACGGGCACCCCAACGAAGAAGCCAACCGCACCATCGGCCCTCTCTTTGTGGCGTTCGTGGACCAGGCCATCCAGAGTGCCGGTGCCGAAGGAGCCCGCCCTGAGCCTGCCGCACCAACCTCTCCTGCGGCCGAGCCGACCTCGCCGCCGGTCATTGTTATGCCGCTGGTCACCGCCGGCCTGCTTGACGACTTTGAAGCCAGCGAAGGTCTGTGGGGGGCCAGCGCCGACGAGGAGGGGTCCACCCTCGAGTGTGGGCCGGACGTGGAGATGGCCCACGGTGGGGCGACCTCTCTGCGCATGGACTACACCCTGGTACCCAATGGGTGGGGCTCCTGCGGGCAGTATTTCGAGTCGGCCCAGGACTGGCGTGATGGCGATGGGCTTTCCCTGTGGCTCCACTCGGGTGAGGAAGGGCAATGGGGTACGCTCGAGCTGTTTGCGGGCGACCCTGCCGCACCAACTCCCTTCGAGGTGGTTTTCGAGACGACGGCAGAGAGCACAGAGGGTTGGACCCAGCTCATATTCCCGTGGACGGATTTTGTGCGGGCGGAGTGGGCAGACGAGGGCGGGCTGGCCGAGTTGGACCCGGGCCAGATCACCGGCTTCGCGTTCAGCCTCGGCGCGGGCGAAGAGCGCAGGGAAGGCAGCGTGTGGGTAGACGACGTCGGCCTGGCCACCGGTGAGGAACCGCCTTCTTCCGGCCCCGCTGCGTCCCCAACGTCAGTCCCCATTGCTCCACCCACAGCAGAGCCCGTCGCTTCGGAGGAGCCTGGTGAGGAGGACAAGCCGGGGGGCGGCATCTGCCCCTTTGCCCCGGTCGCACTTCCGCTGGGGGCGCTCGGCCTGCTGCTGGCCAGGCGACGAAGAGAATAGCGCGTGGCGCGAAACGCAATGGACGCCCCGCTTCAGCGGGGATTTCCCGGCTGAAGCCGGGCCCCCAGCCGCCGATGGCGGACGCCCTGCTTCAGCGGGGATCTCCCGGCTGAAGCAGGGCCTCCAGAGTGGGCCGCCCGTCCCAGTTCCTTGCTCATTCATTCCCGCGTGGTATAATCTCGTCCACCATGTCCGACCACCCGACCCCTGGTTTCACGCCCCGGCAGCGTGCCACCGTCCTCCTGATGGTCATCGCGGTCATCGTCGTTTTCGCCATGCTGGCCGGCCTGATCGTGACCTCCATGCGGAGCCTGGAGGGCACACCTCCTGCTGTGTCCCAGCCTTTCGTTTCGCAGCCTCCTACCCCGAACTTCACCCCATCGCCTGTGCCCTCTCCGGTGTCCGAAGAGGGCATCTGGTCCCAGGTGCAGGCCGCCCGCCTGTTCGACCAGATCGCCCGTCAGGTGGAGACCCTGCGCGGCCTCTCGCCCCGCACCGGCGTCCCGCTCAGTTTCCTCGACCAGGGCGAGATGGCGGCCCTCCTCCGCCAGTTATACACCAGCGGCGATCCACAGGCTCAGGTGGCGCCTTACACCGCGCTGGGATTGCTGCCCGCTGTGCCTATCTCCATCCGTCCCCATCAGGTGGCGGGTGTCTACGTGCCCGATCAGGAGCAGCTCTACGTCGCTACCGGCCAGGAGGGCAGTACCGACGACCAGGCGCTATTGGCGCATACCTACGTGCACGCCCTGCAGGACCAGCACTTTGATCTGGGGGGGACGGATGCGCGCGCCAACACTACCGACGCACGCCTGGCCGTCCAGGCGTTGGTAGAAGGGGATGCCATGCTCTTGACCGCCCTCTACCGCTACGAAGACCTGGCCGCGGTTGACTGGGACCACCTGGTGGAGTTGATCGTGCAGGCGGAGAGACCCGGCTACGGGGATGAACTGGAGCGCAGCCCGGCCTGGGCCCGCCTGCAACGCTTCCCGTACGCGGAAGGCCGCCAGTTCGCCGAGGTGCTCTTCCAGGCGGATGGGTGGGGGGCCATCAACCGGGCCTACACCGATCCACCCCGTTCGAGCGAGCAGGTCCTTCATCCCGCACGCTACCTGCAAGAGCAGGACAGTCCCACCTCCGTCGTGGTGCCTGACCTCAGCGCCGTGCTGGGGGAGGACTGGACGATGCGGCTCCAGGATACGTTGGGCGAATTCGTCGCCGGCCTGTACCTCGGCACGCTGCTGCCGGAGCAGGCGGCCCGGCAGGCGGCCGACGGTTGGGACGGTGACACCTTCGTCCTCTGGGAGCACGCCGACGGCAGCCAGGTCTCGGCCTGGCGCACGATCTGGGACTCTACCGCCGAGGCGGCCGAGTTTGAACGGGCGTTCGTCTCGTGGATTCCCCAACGCTATTTTCCTGCCCGGCCCCTGGATCCGCCCCGGAACCTCGTCGGCCAGTGGTGGGAGACCGGCGCAGGAGCCGTGTGCGTCTACCGTGTGGCGCGCTACGTGACCGTCGTGCACGCCCCCGGCCTCAACGCGCTGGCCAACGTCGTGGAGGTATTGCCCTGAACTGGGCTGAAGCGTGAAACGTGAAACGTTGCTGAAACGCATACTGTTCACCGTCCTTGGCCTGGGGATCGCTGCAGTCGTATTCCTGGGAGGCTGGCGGCTGTGGATCGAACAGAAGGCCCGCGATCGCATCTACACCCGTGTCGAGGACGTCCCCCCGCGCCCCGTCGCCATCGTCCTGGGCGCTGGCCTGTGGCCCGATGGTTCCCTCACCCCCATCCTGGCCGATCGCGTCGCGACCGCCGCGGACCTCTACCATGCCGGGATCGTGGGTAAGTTGCTGTGCACGGGCGACAACCGCTTCGTAAACTACAACGAGCCGCAGGCCATGCTCGAGTACGCCGTCCGGCTGGGTGTGCCGCAGGAATCAATCGTGCTCGACTATGCCGGCCGGCGCACCTACGATAGCTGCTATCGTGCCCGGGCGATCTTTGGCGTAGACCGGGCGGTGCTCGTCACCCAGCGCTTTCACGCTCCCCGTGCACTCTACCTCTGTAATGCGCTGGGTGTAGATGCCATAGCCATCCTCGCCGACCGGCAGAACTATACCAACCGGCGCGTTGTGTGGGAGGCACGCGAATACCTGGCGCTGGCGCTGGCCTGGTGGGACGTGACCGTGCGCCGGCCGGTGCCTGTCCTCGGTGAGCCGCTGCCGATCCTGAAAGCGGAAGAGTAGCGCGGAGACGCGCTCACCGCGGGGCGAGATGCCATCTTGCCCTCCTCGTCGTTCTGCTCTACTGAAACATTCCCGTAACGTAAGTGAAACGTTGGAATTAGCGATTCCAGCCTATACTGTGGTTGAGCGTACGAAGTGGGCGGGTCCCGACGGCACATTGCCGGACACGAGCGGCGGGCCTGCCCTCATGCGTCGCGGAGGGGCGGGCCTGGCAGAGAAGGGATAGGAACCGGGACCATGGTTGCGGGAGATTGGGTGGAGCGAGAGCGAAACGGGCGGCCAGCGCCAGAAATGGTCCATCGCTGTGATGATGAACTAGACCAACTGAAGGCGGCCTTTCTTGGGGTGGTGACGCACGAACTCTTGACCCCCTTTGCCAGTGTTGGTCTGGCGTTGCAGGTCCTGCAGCGTGAGACCGGGAATCTGCGGCCCGACCAACAGGAGGCGCTGGACAGTCTGGTGATGGAGATCGCCGGTCTGCGCCGGCTCGTGACCGGGGTGGTCAAGTTTGCCGAACTGGTAGGCAAGCGCCGCCAGCCGCAGCGGGCAATTGTCTCGCTCAGCCAGGTCATCCCGTGGGCAGTACAGCCGGCGGCGGCGTTGGCCCAGGCGCGGGACGTCGAGTTCCAGGTTGACGTGCCTCCCTACCTGGCCAGGGTCTACGCTGATCCGGAGCTGTTGGGCGAAGCGGTTTTCCAGATGTCCCACAACGCGGTCAAATTCAACCTGCCCGGAGGGCAGGTCCAGGTGCGAGCCTTGGAATCGGATGGCAGGGTCGTCATCGAAGTGGCGGACACCGGAGTGGGCCTGACCCCCGAGCGGATGGCGCTGTTGGGGCAGCCGTTCGAGCAGAACGCCGACGCCCTGCGGCGTGGACAGGAGGGGCTGGGCGTCGGGTGGGCCTTCGTGCGTTACGTGGCCGAGGCTCACGGAGGCTGGACGCACGTCGCCAGCCTGGGCCCGGGCCAGGGCAGCACCTTCTCCCTGGTCATGCCCGTCGTTACCTCAACACGGCGATCGGGTGTCGTTTGTGGCAGGCGTGCCAGGGAGTAGGGGCGGAGGGCTCGTAGGTTGTCAATTGGAAAAATCGTGGTAGAATACAACTACCAGGTTGCATGACTGGTGGTTGCCCTGGGGGATCGTCTAATGGTAGGACAGCGGACTCTGAATCCGTATGTCGAGGTTCGAATCCTCGTCCCCCAGCCTGAACCAGAAATAAACCAGGTTTCTCCGTCTCGCTTACCGGAGAAACCTGGTTTCTTTTGTTTGAGCGCGGGGCTTCTGTGCCCCGCGCTCGTCGTGTAAACCGATTCCGCAGTCCCCTGCTTCAGCGACCGCCCTGTGGGCTGGACTGCTGGCCCTCCGGCTGGCCCTGTTGCGTCTGCTCCTGATTCTGCTCCTGGGTTTGCTGCTGTTCCTGCTGCTGGCCCTCTGGCTGGCCCTCCGGCTGGCCTTGTTGCGTCTGCTCCTGATTCTGCTCCTGGGTCTGCTGCTGTTCCTGCTGCTGACCCTCTGGCTGACCCTGCTGCGGATCCTGTTGCTGGTCGCGATCCTGCTCCTGGTCTTGCTGGCGGTCCTGATCCTGTTGCTGGTCCCGATCCTGTTCTTGGTCCTGCTGCCGGTCCTGATCCTGCTGCGGATCACACTCCTGACCCTGCTCTCCGTCGCAGTCCTGATCCTGTTGCTGGTCCCGATCCTGTTCCTGGTCTTGCTGGCGGTCCTGATCCTGATCCTGCTGCGGCTCACACTCCTGACCCTGCTCCCCGTCGCAGTCCTGTTCCCGGTCGCGGTCCCGTTGCTGCTCTCCTTGGGGCAGACCCGTCTCATTCTGGCCTGGCTCGCCAGGTCCTGAGGGGCCTTCTCCGT
>DATKWP010000509.1:0-3745 GCA_035529535.1 Anaerolineae bacterium
GAACACCAGGCGGCCCACCGCTTGAAGGTCCTCCTCCGAGACCCGCATCCCAACCTCCTCCCTCACCTCTCTGACCGCCGCCCCTTCCATCGTCTCGCCCGGCTCGACCTTCCCCCCAAAGCCGTTGTACTTGCCCGCCCCAAACCCGGCCTTCTTGAAGCCCAGCAGAATCTCCTCGGGCGGCTCTCCCCGCACCAGCAGACACAACGTAGCATTTCTCATCACCGGCTACCCAACTCCTCAACGCAGAGCCGCAGAGGCGCAGAGCCGCAGAGAATTCATCTTTGCGCCCCTGCGCCTCTGCGTCTCTGCGTTAGAGCAAACTAGGTTGCAGCAGGAGCCTGCACGATGGGCATGCGGTACACCCGCCAGCGTTTGTAGACCCTGGCCCCCATGTGCTCCGCCAGGAGCGGGGTGCTGGGATTGTCCACCGACGTGATGGACAGGTCCACCCACTTGAATCCCTTGGCCCTGGCGCGCCGGGCCATCTCGTCGAACAGCAACACCGCCACCCCTCTGTTCCAATACTCAGGCGACACCAGCACACTCTTGAGCGCCAGGCACTCGGGCTGGCGGCGCATGGACCACCAGAGCCGGACGTAATCCCAGGGGTAACGCAGGCCGTTGGCGTGCATGAAGGCTTCGTTCAGGTTGGCGATGCCGGGTAGGAATCCCACAGTCTCCCCTTCCACCTCGGCAAACAGCACCAGTTCGGGGTCGGCGATGTCGCGGAAGGGGGCTACCAGCGCCTCCACCGCGTCGCGATGCCAGCCGATGAAATCCGGCAGGTAGGCCAGTGCCGTGTTGAGCAAGCGGTGCACGTGGTCAACCTCCTCGTCCCAACGCGCCAGGTCCGCCTGGCGGACCGTGATGTGCCCGCGCTCGCGCAGCCGGTCCGCCACCCGCGCGAGCCGCTGCAAGGCGGGCGTGTCTTTCAGTTCCACCGCCAGGGCGATGTTGTCGGCGCGCGCCGGCTGGAAGCCCAACTGCTCCATCATCGGCGCATAGTACGGAGGCGTGTGCCCACACAGCACCGCCGGTGGGCGGTCACGCCCTTCGATCAGCACCCCGTAACTGTCCTCATAGTCCAGGTTGAACGGCCCAAAGAGCGCCTCCAGGCCGCGCGGCCTGGCCCAGTCCGCCGCCCGATCCACCAGGGCCTGGGCCACCTGCTGGTCTTCTACGTATTCGAAAAAGCCAAACACGCAGTCCCGCGTGTGGCCCTGCTGGTTGGTGAACCTGTCTTCCGCCGCGCAAATCGTGCCCACCGGCCTGCCATCGCGCCAGGCGATAAAGAACTCGGCCTCGCCCCCGCGCTTGAAAAAAGCCCCGCGCCGGGGATCCATGGCCCTCGCGCGCTCGGGCAGCAGCGGGGGCACCCACAGCGGGTCATGCCGGTAGATGCGCCAGGGGAAGGTTAGGAACACGCGCCTTTCTTTGGCCGTGCGAACGGGGCGAACTTCGATGGTGCTCATGCAGCCTCCTTCGGGCTGTCTACCGGTCTGTCCGCATCAGCCTCAACTCGTCGCTCTTCCAGCGCCTGGACCACCTGGGCATGTTGCTCCCGGCTCAGCGGGTACAGGACGGCAAACAGGATGCCCGTGCACAGCAGAAAAGCAGGGATTGGCCCCATCACGATGCGCATCCCCAATAGCGCGCTGGCCGGTTGCCGGGCGGCGTTGGGCTCGTATCCGGTGACCTGCAGCGCCAACAACACCAGCGGCAGCGCTATCGAAGTGGCCACCTTGAGTGCCAGCGTGGTCAGGCTGTAAAATAGCCCCTCGTGCCGCTGCCCGGTCTGCCATTCGTCCCACTCAATGGCATCGGGGATGATGGACCACGGCAAGACGTGCGCCGCCGCCACGCCGATGCCTGCCATCACGCACAGGAACAGGATCACCGGCAGGGGAGTCGCAGCGTTCAGGGTCACCAGCACGATCTGCACGGCCGCCCAGAACCCAATGCCCACCACGTAGGCCCAGCGCTTGTTCCACCTGCGGGAGGCCCATTCCCACAGGGGCAGCGCCAGGATGCCGGTCACGAAAATCGTGGCCATGACCAGGTCACTCTCCGCCTCGCGGTGCATCCAGTACTTGATAAAGTACAGGAGCGTCGCCTGGACCACCTCCACCGACACCCAGGTGAACAGGAGGATGAACATGCTGAACACGAAGGGACGGTTCTTGGCCGCTGCCCGCAACGATTCGCGCAGGCCAGGTTGTGCGTGCCGCATGTATTCCGGCCGCTCCCGCGTGCCGAAGAAGACCAGCCACAGGGGCAGCGCAGAGATGAGGCCGAACGAGAGCCCCATCACCAGCACCCTCGGCGCGTTGGCAGGCGTAAAAGTGCCGACGATAAACAAAGGGACGGTGAACGCGATCAGGCTGCCCAGAATGGAGAAAAACATGCGGTAGGAGGTCAGTGCGGTGCGCTCGTCATAGTCCGACGTCAGTTCCGGGGTGAGCGCAAAGTACGGCATGTAGACGAAGGTCGCCGCCGCATCGTAGGCCACGTAGGCCACCGCGTAGTAGATGCCCAGAGCGACGTCGCTCTCGAGCGGCGGGCGCCACCACAGCATGGCAAAGGCCAGCGCGTAGGGCAGCGGTCCGAACAGCAGAAAGGGCCGCCTGCGCCCCCACCGTGTGCGCGTATGATCGGAGATGTAGCCAATGAGCGGGTCGTTGACGTAATCCCACGTCCGCCCGACCAGGACCGCAGCCGCAGCGACGCCAGGCGAGACGCCCACCACGTCGGTCAGGAAAATGGCAAAAAAGGCCCCCAGGATCGTGCCCGTCAGGCTGAACCCGAGATCCCCCGAGCCGTACACCAACTTGGTGCGACGTGATAGACGATGCGACACCGATTGAGACCCTAATGAGACCCTAAAGGTTTTCCAAGCGCGCCCCGCGCCACCTTTAGGGTCTGCCCGCTACGCAAGCATCCCCAGGATACGCAACCCCCAATAGGTGAGCACCAGGCCGATCAGACTCAGTTGAACGCCGATCGTGAGTTTGGCGAAAGCCTCCAGCAGGCTCGCGATCGCCTCAACCAGTTTGGTCAGCGCATCGGTCGTATCGCTGGCGCGCCTGCCAATCAGGCCTCTCACCCGCACAGCGATGTCCCCGAATGCCTCCCACAGGCTCAGAGCAAGCCCCGCCAGGAGAAAAAGCAATCCAACTACCAGTACAAACCAGCCCATCGCATCCTCCTTCCTTCATACTACCTCTGAGGCGCTAGGCGCCTTCTGCCTACTTCCCTTGCCACTCGTTGCACCCACCCCAGCCACCTGAACCAGCCCAGTGGCCCCCGCAACAGCGCCCACATATCCCGCGCCACCTCTTCCTCCGCCGCCGGGCCAGCCTCTGGGTCCACCATTTCCTGCGGTCCACCGTAGACTTGCGCACTGTACAGCGCCGCCAGGTACTCCAACATCTCCTCACCTTGCGCCGCCAGGGCCGCCCAGCGCGCCTTCCACCGCCCGGCTTTCTTCGCCCGGGCCTGCAATTCCGTCGCCAGCATGGCGCTGTACTCCCACGGGGTGAGCGCCGGGTCGGGGGCCAGCCCCAGCCGCGCCCCGCCCTGCCCCACCCAGCCCCACACCACCGGCAGGGTGACTGCCTGCGCCACCCGTCGCCGGTACCGCCGGACTCCTACGGCTATCGCCGCCCCCACCGCGATCAGACCCACCAGCCCCAGTCCGGCCATCCGCCAGCGATAGCGCACCACCCGCGCCGGCGGGCCACTG
>DATKWP010000510.1:0-4021 GCA_035529535.1 Anaerolineae bacterium
AGTCCACCCGCGCCTAGCACTTCGTCGTCACAGTGGGGGGCCAGGACCAACAGGCGCTGGAACCCGTCGAGTCCCAGCGTGGGGTACGTGTCCGGCGACTGGTCAGAACTGGCCAGATACCGTTCATAATCCACGGCATCCAGCGCCAGCAGGATGATCAGCACCAGTACAGCGACGCGAACCCAGCGAGCAGCCCCCTTCTTCATGTGCCTTCTCCTTTGTGGGCCTCGACCGGGACCGATTATGCCACAAAGGGCCGGTTTGTCCAGTGCACTGGGATGCCGGCCGGTGGATGCTTACCGCCGGGCAACGAAAGCCGAAACTGGTTTCGGCTTCCTATTGACAAAAATTAAGTTATATGTTATAATTCTTCATAGTTGACTTAATTTTCTTCAGGAGAGAGTGATGTACCCTATTCTAACCCAATGCCCCGTCTGCCGCGATGATCTGTTGGTTACCGGCCTGGTCTGCCGCAACTGCGGCACCGCCCTCGAGGGCCGTTTCACGTTGGGGCCGCTCTTCCAACTCACGTCCGACCAACTCCACTTTGTCGAGGTGTTCTTGCGCTGTGAGGGGAAGATCAACCGCGTACAGGAGGAGTTGGGGCTCTCCTATCCCACCGTGCGCAGCCGCCTGGTCGAGGTCATCCGCGCCTTGGGCTACGAAGTCGGTGAGGAGCGAGAGGCCGATGGGGAGCATCGCCAGGAGGTCTTGGAGCGCCTGGCCCGCAAAGAGATCTCCTCGGAAGAGGCCTTCCGGCTCTTGCAGGAGGGCTGATGGATAGTGATCAGCGATTGGTGACCAGGGAGCAGTAATCAGGAGGATGAGACATGATCGAACAACGGTTTGAGACGTCCGCCACCCCGCACATCACAGTCACCGAGTGCCTGGACAACCTGGTGGTGCGCGGGTCGGAGGAGCGGCGGGTGACGATGCGTGTACAGGGTGACACCGACGACGTGACCCTGGAGCGGGCGGGAGAGACGTTCACGCTCCAGGTGCGCGCCGACTGTTTCCTTACCTGCCCTCCCGATACGACCATTGCGGTGGAAAGTGTAAGAGGAAATCTTCAGGTCGAGGAGATCAAGGGACCGGTGACCGCGGGCACCGCTCATGGCAACGTGGACCTGAGTGCCGTCGGTCCCACCGCGCTGGAGCAGGTCTCTGGCAACCTGCGCGTGCGCCAGGCGCAGGGAGACTTGCGCGCACAGACAGTGAAAGGGAATGCGCGGGTTCACCAGGTGGAAGGCTCCCTCTCGCTGGACCATGTGGATGGCAACCTGGAGGCTGCGGGACTGCAAGGAGGGCTGGTCGCGGAGCAGGTGCGCGGAAACGTGCGGCTGGGGCCTCCCTTCTCCCCCGGTATGACCTACCGGCTGAATAGCCACAGCAACCTGACCCTCTCCCTGCCCGCTGAATCAAGCCTCCGGCTGTCCCTGCAGGCCGGAGGTAACCTGGTCTCTCACGTTCCTGGGTTGGTGCTGGAGAAGGCGAATGGGGAGACCACAGGGGCCCTGGGGGCCGGCGAGGCCATCCTGGAAGCGCAGGCCAAGGGCAACGTCACGCTGCGGCTGCCTGAGTGGGGGGAAGGAATGGCGGCAGAAGCCCCGTTCGGTGCCGGGTGGGGCTGGCCGTGGGAAGAGGGACCGGCGGCAGGGATACCGTTCGACTTTGTGGCCGATGTTGAGGGACTGGAGGAGCAGATCGAGGCTCGCATCGGCGAGGCGATGGCGGAGATGAATGCTCGCCTCGAAGAGAGCCTCGGCCGTATCAGCGACGAGAGACTGCGCGAGCAGGCACGCCGCCAGGCGGAGCGGGCGATGGAACGTGCGCGCCGGGCTGCGGAGCGGGCGACAGAACGGGCGCGCCGGACGGTCGAGCGAGAGGGGGAACGAGTGCGCCGGAAGGCGGAGCAGGACGCCGAGCAGTCGCGCATGTGGGCCGAGCGCGCCGAGCGCCGCTGGCAGCGGGCCAGCGGCTCGCGACCCCGTCCCAAGCCGGAGCCGGTTACGGACGAGGAACGCATGCGGATACTGCGCATGGTGGAGGAAGGCAAGGTCACACCGGAGCAGGCGGCCGACCTGCTGGCGGCCATGGAAGGGCGCTAGACCTGCCAGGTTTCGAAAACCTGGCAGGTCTTCCGACCTGGCAGGTCTTCCCGAATCACGGAGACCTCAATGAACACTCAGACAGTTGGATACAAAGCGCAAGCATCGGACCAGCATCAACCTGGATGGAAGGCCCCGTTTTTCACGATTTGGACAGGGCAAGCGTTTTCGCTGATCGGCAGCCGGGCGGCCCAGTTCGCGCTGGTGTGGTGGCTGACCAAGTTGACCGGTTCGGCGACGGTGCTGGCAATGGCGTCTATGGCGGCCCTGCTCCCGGAGATTTTCCTCGGCCCCATTGCCGGGGCATTGGTGGACCGCTGGAATCGGCGCATCGTGATGATCGTGGCCGACGGCTGTATCGCCCTGGCATCCTTGTGGCTGGCATACCTGTTCTGGACCGGCCACATGCAGGTGTGGCACGTTTACGTCATCATGGTGGTGCGTTCGGTGGGCGGGGGGTTCCACTGGACGGCGATGCAGGCTTCGACCTCGCTCATGGTGCCCGAAAAGCACCTGACGCGCGTGGCGGGCCTCAACCAGATGGTGAACGGGATGCTGAATATCGCCGGCCCGCCGCTCGGCGCACTGCTGATGGGGCTGTTGCCGCTACACAGCGTCATGCTGGTGGACGTAGGTACTGCCCTGGGTGCAATTGTGCCCCTCTTGTTCGTCCACGTGCCTCAGCCTGAGCGCGGGCTTCTGGCGGCCGAAAGTGCAGTGAAGCCCACGATCTGGGCCGACGTGCGCCAGGGCCTGCGCTACATCTGGAGTTGGCCAGGACTGGTGACGCTGATCGGGGCAGCGATCATTTTCAAAATTGCGCTGACGCCCGCGTTTTCATTGGTGCCGCTCCTGGTGAGCGAACATTTTCACGGCGAGGCCGCGCAACTGAGCCTGCTCGAGGCGGTGGTCGGGGTAGGCATCGTGGCCGGAGGAATCGTGTTGAGCACGTGGGGCGGCTTTCGGCGCAGGATCTATACGACGATCATGGGCCTGATCATACTGGGTCTGGCTTTCGTGGCGTTGGGCCTGGCACCGGCAGGATTGTTCTGGGTGGCACTGGCGAGCATGTTTGTGGGGGGATTGATGATTCCGTTGATAGACGGGCCACTGATGGCGATCCTTCAAGGTACGGTGGCACCGGAGGTACAGGGACGCGTGTTTAGCCTGATCGGCAGCCTGCTCTCGATCACCTCGCCCTTTGGCCTGGCGGTTGCTGGGCCGGTGAGCGATTGGCTCGGACTTCAGGCGTGGTACATCGCTGCGGGTGTACTATGTGCGGGGATTGGACTGGCTTCCCTATTCATGCCGGCGCTGGTGAATATCGAGCAGAACCACAACGGGCAGGCAGCGCAGGCAGTACCTGCGCCTGCGGTGGCTGCAGAGACGGGGTTGTGATGGCAGACACACAGCGGAATCAGTCCAGGTGGCAGATCCCGTTTTTCACGATCTGGACGGGGCAGGCGTTTTCCCTGGTCGGCAGCCGGGTGCTCGAGTTCGCCCTGATCTGGTGGCTCACCCAGTTGACCGGCTCGGCGACGGTGCTGGCCATGGCGACGCTGACGTTCGTGCTCCCCCAGGTGCTCCTGGGCCCGTTCGCGGGTGCGCTGGTGGACCGTTGGAACCGGCGCGTGGTGATGATCGTGGCGGACGGGACGGTCGCCCTGGTGGCGCTGGGGCTGGCCTACCTGTTCTGGGCCGGCACGATCCAGGTCTGGCACGTGTTCGTGGCGCTCCTGGTGCGCGCCATCGGTGGAAACTTTCACTGGCCGGCCATGCAGGCTTCGACCTCGTTGATGGTGCCCGACAAGCACCTGACGCGCGTGGCGGGCCTCAACCAGACGATGCAAGGGGCGCTGAACGTGATCGGGCCACCGCTGGGCGCCATGTTGCTGGCCGTGTTGCCGTTCCAG
>DATKWP010000511.1:0-16125 GCA_035529535.1 Anaerolineae bacterium
TGAGCGTGATCGAGGGGCGCACCGGGCGGCATACCGGCTGCAATGGCTGCACCGCCCCCACGGGTGTCGTCGTGGATCCCCGCAGCCTTGGGACGCCCCCGGGACGGGGGCTGCGAGCCTTATATTACGTCACGACCTATGGCACGTGGGTGGGCAAACCTGGACCCACCAGCCACGTGGCGCTGGATCCGCTCACGGGGCACACAACCGTGGCTCTCACCACGGGTGGCTATCGCGTCCGGTACACATTGGCAGCCTACGCCGACCTGACACTGGAACAGGCGCTGGCCTGGCGAGATGGCCTCTACGGCCTGCCGCTCTACAACCCCGCCACCGGTCACCTCTACCTGGCCGAAGGGGCGCGCCTGCTCGTCCTGGATGGCCAGACGCTCGACCTGGTCGGCTGGCTGTATCCGAGCGAAGAGCCGCTGGTCCCTGCGGCAGCGGACAGCCGCAGTGGGCGGGTCTATCTATTGGCGGGCCCTCAGGTCCTCGTACTGGAGGGGAGCGGCGGCAGGTTCGAAACGCCGCTTCCACGGCCGGCGACCCGCCTACCTGGCCCGGCCGAGGGCATCGTTCCCGTGCCCGACGAGGCCCTGTTCGTGCGCGCCTACGACCGTGAGGGTTACACGTCCCGCCTCTACCGCTCGGCCGATGGCGGCCAGACGTGGGAGGAGGTGCGCGGGGGGCTGCCCGGCGCCCCCAACGACCTGGCCGTGGCTCCCGATGGCACGCTCTACGCCGCGGCGGTGCCTGCTGGGTGGCACGCCGAGACCGCCGAGGCCACCTGGGGTGAGGGAGTCTATCGCTCCGACGACGGAGGCGACACCTGGCGGCCTTTCAGCCAGGGGTTGGTTCACCTGCGGGTCAGCCGCATCCACGCGGACGCAGATGGCCAGGCGGTTTTGCTGGCTACCGGCACGTGGCCCGAGCAACCAGACCGGCCGGTGCCTGCGATCTGGCAACTGGATAGAGATGGGCGTTGGACGCACGTCCAGGTTCCCGAGGCAGGTCCGTCCATCGGCCCCGATGGCATGGTCGCCATCACCTACACGCAGGCCATCGGTGCGGCCTGGCACACGCTTACCGGCGGCGGCGCGCTCTACCGCAGCTGGGGCAGCGAGCTGCAACGCTCCGCCGACGGTGGCGTGACCTGGACGACAGTCGGCCGTGGCCCGGTTGATTACGGCACAGCCGTGCTCACCGGCCTCGACGAACCGCCAGCGCTCTATTGGCTCACCTGGGACGCGGTCTACCGCTCGACCGATGAGGGAGTCCAGTGGGCCAGGTTTTCGCACCCGGCGCTGGCCAATCGTGCTCCCAGTGCCGTCACCGTGGCGGAGTGGGGTGGAGAGGAAACGTTGTTCGTCGGCACCGACGCCGGCGAGTTGCTGGTGCTCCCCGTCACTCAAGCGGATTGGCGCACGGAAGGCACGGCTGGCTACTAAACTCTACGTCCGCAGATTGAAATACTTCGGAAGTCTTCGGAGACTTCCGAAGTATTGGTGCTTGGAGGGAGCATGCGCATCGTCTGCCCAGCAGACGTGTTATCATGATCGGTACTCGTCCGAATTATACTCAGAGGCCAGAACAGGAGGGAATGTCCAGTGAAACGAGCCATAAGCATCAGCCTGGGAAGTGACACCCGCGATAAGAAAGTCACCCTGACGCTCCTCGGCGAGGAGATCACCATCGAGCGCATCGGCACCGACGGCGACATGAAAAAAGCCACTCAGCTGTACAATGAACTGGATGGCCACGTGGACGCTTTCGGTGTGGGGGGTACCGATCTCGGATTCACCATCGACAAGCGCTATTATCCCCTCTACGATGTGCAGAAATTGGTCGCCGGCGTGCGGCACACGCCGGTCGTAGATGGCGGCGGCCTCAGGCACACGCTGGAGCGCGGCATTGCCCAGTTCATCGAGCGGGAGATTGGCAACGAGGTCCAGCCCAAACGAGTGCTCGTCACCGCAGGGGTGGATCGCTACGATAGCGCAGTCTCCTTCGAGGAAGCGGGCTACGAGATGATCTGCGGCGACCTGGGATTCGCCCTGGGCATCCCCATCCCTGTCCGCTCGCTGCGCGGACTGCGCGTGCTGGCGCGCATTCTCCTGCCCATCGTCAGCCGGTTACCGTTCGAATTTCTCTATCCCACCGGCGAGAAACAGGAAGAAACCGTACCCAAGTTCGGTAAGTGGTACGCCTGGGCCACCGCGATCAGCGGCGACTGTCTCTACATCAAGCGTCACATGCCCGAGCGGCTCGACGGCAAGATCATTGCCACCAACACCACCACCCCTGCCGACGTCGAGGCGTTCCGCCAGCGCGGGGTGCGTTACCTGGTCACCTCGACCCCCCGGCTAGAGGGCCGTTCCTTCGGTACCAACATGATGGAGGCCGCCCTGGTCGCCGTTGCCGGCAAGGGGCGCCCACTGACCATCGCTGAACTTCAGGAGATACTGGTACGGCTCGATATGAAACCCACGCTGCAACGCCTGAATCCATAGGAGGAGAGCATGAACGCACAGCCATCAATCGCCGCCATCGTCACGGCGGGTCGGAGTTCTGGTGAGGACGATCCGCTGGCCGCATATATCCAGAACGGCCCCAAGGCCCTCATCCCCATCGCCGGCAAACCGATGGTGGTCCACGTGGTGGATGCCCTGGCAGGCTCCCGGTACATCCGACACATCGTCGTCGTCGCCCTCGACCCCGCCGCCGGGGTCAAGTTCTCGGTGCCCGTCGAGTACGTACCCGATGCGGGGGGAATTCTGGCCAACACGGAGGCCGGCATGCAGTACGTGCTGGCACACTATCCCGACGTGGACGCGCTGCTGCTCAGCAGTTGCGACGTCCCCACGATTACGCCCTCCATCGTGGACGCCTTCATCGAAGAATGCCTGCGTACCGACCACGACCTGTATTACAGCGTCGTCGAACGGCCGGTGATGGAGACGCGCTTTCCCGGGTCACGCCGGAGTTACATCCACCTGACCGATGGGGATTTCGCCGGCGGCGACGTAATGCTCATGCGTCCGAGCCTGACGCTCAGCAATCGGGACCTGTGGCAGGACCTGGCCAACGCGCGCAAGAATGCATTACAGCAGGCCCGCCTGGTCGGGTTGTGGACCTTTTTCAAGCTCGTCACCCACCGGTTGTCGCTGGCCGATGCCGAACGACGCGTCCAAAAAACGCTCAGGATATACGGACGGGCCGTTCCCTTCCCTTATGCCGAGGTAGGGATGGACGTGGACAAACCATTTCAGTTAGAGATCGTGCGCGCCGACCTGGAGGCACGTGCCGCCAGCGTCCAGTAGGGGGATGACGATCCTGGAGCGCATCACCACCCTCGACGAAGAGGTGTCGGCGCGCCTCGCCATCCCGCGTGAGGCGCGCTTCTTGCGCCTGTTGGCGCTCATCGCCGCCCACACCGGCGATAGCCCGCTCTGGTTGCTGGGTGCCATCGCCGCGCTCATGTGGGGTGGCTCAACCTGGCGTGCCTTCGGCTGGCGTGTTCTGGTTGGGACACTGGCCGCCGGCGCGGCCATCACCGTCCTCAAGTGGCTCTTCCATCGCCAGCGTCCACCGGGGACAGGGTGGGGGTTCTACAACCGGTTCGATCGCCACGCCTTCCCTTCTGGTCACGCTGGCCGTTCGGCCTGCCTGGTCGTGTTGCTGGCCCCCCTTCTTCCACCGTGGGGATGGTTGCTGCTGGCATTGTGGGCCGGAGTGGTCGGGCTGGCACGGGTCGCGCTGCAAGTACACTTTATCTCAGACATCGTGGGCGGCTGGGTGGTGGGCCTGCTGGTCAGTCTGGCCTTACGAATGGCATGCTAGTCCGCCGAAACCAATTTGGCGCTGCTCGACAAATCTGGCCTGGCCGCAGCGCGCTTCCCGAAAGGTTTCCCCAGGCAGTAGGCGGCCATCTGGCCGGCCCTGCCCCCACAGCTTGGGGCTGCCATTCCTGCCGACCGAAGGCGTAGGGGGAAAACAGTACCGTGCCAACTAATGTTGCACTCTCCATAATCTACCTTAAAACCGCGCCTGTTTTAAGTTCGCCCGGCGAAAAACGGTTGCCAGCGGCGCACTCTTTTGGTACAATGAGCATGCTTCGGGCGGGAAGCACTTGAGCACAGGAAGGGCTCGCCGCGATCGGCCGTTGCGGTTGGCGGTGCACCAGGGCCATCTGTCGCACGGAATGTGAATTCCGTTCTTTGACCCCGCGCCGCTTCTCGCGCCCATTAGACTTGCCCACAGTCCGAACCATCTGAATAACGCAATGAAACTCGAACACGTCTGGTCTGCCGCGCTCGGCGAATTGCAGCTGCAAATGACTCAGGCCACCTTCGATACCTGGCTGCGTGACTCCAGGTTGGTAAAGCACGAAGATGGCACCTTCGTCATTGGCGTCAAGAACGGATACGCCAAGGATTGGCTGGAACATCGGTTGCTGGCTATGATCAAGCGGACCCTCGCCCGAATCACCGGCAAGACCGTCGCGGTTCAGTTCATCGTGTGGAGCGAGGAGGCTGCACGATCCGACGACGTTCCCCTGCTTGATCCGCCTCCAGCGACTCCTGCGCTCGCTTCAGCATCCCCTGCCGCTACCCTGAACCCCCGCTACACCTTCGACAATTTCGTGGTGGGGCCGGGCAATCGGCTGGCCCACGCAGCCTCCATGGCGGTGGCCGAAAATCCCGCCAACGCCTACAACCCACTTTTCATCTACGGTGGAGTGGGCCTGGGCAAGACCCACCTGTTGAACGCCATCGGGCATGCCTGCCAGACGCAGAGATTACGGATATTGTATGTCTCGTCCGAAAAGTTCACGAATGACCTCATCGAGGCCATCCGTTCTCGCACGACCGATGCTTTCCGTGACAAGTACCGCACGGCCGACGTGCTGCTCGTGGACGACGTTCAGTTCATTGCCGGCAAGGAAAGCACCCAGGAGGAATTCTTCCATACCTTCAACTCACTCCACGGCACGGGTAGACAGATCGTCGTTTCGTCGGACCGGCCGCCGAAGGCGATGCTCACACTAGAAGAGCGCTTGTGTTCCCGATTCGAATGGGGGCTGATCGCCGACATTCAGCCTCCCGACCTGGAGACCCGCGTCGCCATCCTGCGCTCCAAGGTCGCCGCCTGTGGCGTAGCGGTCCCTAACGACATCCTGATGCTGGTCGCCAGCCGCATCCAGAACAACATCCGCGAACTCGAAGGGGCCCTCAACCAGGTGGCGGCGCTATCCAGCCTCACGCACCAACCCCTCACACCAGAAGTCGCCGAGACTGCCCTGAGCAACCTGCTGCCCCAGCGGAACAAACTGACCACAGAGCAGATCATCGAAGCCGTCGGGCACCACTTTGGCGTCGAGGTGGCCGCCCTGCGCGGACGCGGACGCAGCCGTGACGTGGTACGCCCACGCCAAGTCGCCATGTACCTGCTCCGCAAGGAGACCGGGGCGTCGCTACCGCAGATCGGTGCCATGTTGGGGGGACGCGATCACACGACTGTCCTCTACGGCTGTACACAAATCGCCGGCCTGATCGAGGAGGATCCCAGCCTCCGGCGCGACGTCATGGCGTTGCGCCAGCAACTGTACAACAACGGTAAATAACCCGTCCGCCCAATATATCCACACCTCCCATCCCTGGCTCTCAAGCCTTCGCCTCCCCCATCCCTGGCGGGCATAGAGTCCTTGATGGGGTCACAGGAAGGTACACCTGTGGATAACTCACCGTTTTCTGTGGACAACACGGAGATTTTGGGGATAACTCCCTTGTAAATCTCAGCAGACCAGGAGAAAGTGGCCGGGTAGCCACTTTCCTCTGGCTTTTGCTTTCACTCTCTCCCTTACCCATCCACCGGTGGCTGTGGATAGTGAATTCGGCCCCTACCCCCTCAAGTTGCGGTTCCAGGCGCGCCGACCACCACATCTAGGGTAATTCGGTCTCGGGGCCCGCTTTATCCACCTTTTCCACTGTCCTACTAGTACTACTAAAATCCTTATGTACTCTCACCAGGACAATGGTGGACAGAAGGAATAGGCCACCATATATGGCGAAGATGAGCAGGTAGCCAAGGCCGGGAGTTTGAGGGACGCGGGTGGTGAAATAGTCGGCGATGGGCCCTCCAATGTAGGCTCCTACTGCCCCGGCTCCGGCGCCGGCCAGGTTGGAGATGCCCAGGTAGCGTCCGGCTTCCTCCTTGGGCACGACGTCTGTCCCCAGAGCCCAGTTGGCCGTGAAGAACGTGCCTGTGGCAGCGCCAATGATGCAACCGCCGACGTATATCATGCTCATGTTGGGGGCCAAGACGAGGATGAGTGTCCCCAATGCCGCGGCCAGGCCACTGATGGCTACCAGCAGCCGGCGTCCGATCCAGTCGGCGAGCCAGCCACTCGGCAGTGCACACACCAGAATCAGGACGCCGACGACCATCATCAACTGTGAGGCTGGCCCTGCGGCGGCTTCCCCCTTCAGGCCCAGCCGGGCCTGTAGAAAATACACCGCGAAACCGGAGAGGTTGGTGGTACCAATCAGGAAGGCCAGCCGGTTGACTACCCACCAGGAAAATGAGGAATACTGGCGGGCCGACCGGGTGCCGATGCTGATGCGCACGCTGGCCCACACACCGGCGATGGTGGCAACGGCCATCGCGACCAGGCCCAGGCTTCCCATCACGACCAGGAGCACGGGTACCGAACTGACACCGTTCAGGAGTCGGCTGGCACTTTTGACCACCTCTCCCAGGCCCAGAATGACGATCAGGAAGACCAGCGTCATCGCCACCAGGCGACCGAACGGCTGCCAGTCCAGCCGGCCGGGAGATTCGCGCAGCGGTTCTTCGCGCACGAACATGGTGATGGCCATGCTCAGGAACAGGATGCCGATGGCCACCAGGATCCCCGCCCACCACATCTGCTTATCCGCGATCAGTTTGCCGACGGTGAAGGCGACGATAATGACGGGCACCAGTTCCATGACGGACTTGACGCCGGAGAAACGGCCGCGCTGGTTTTCCGGTACCAGGTCAGGGATCAGCCCTTGTTCTGCGCCATGGGCGATGTTGGACGCAATCTGCGAGAGCACGGCTGCCCCGAACAGGAACCAGTAACTGGGGGAGGCGCCGATGGCAATGATGAATGCCATGTTCAGTAATGTGCCGACCAGGATGAACGGGCGCCGCCGCCCCCAGCGCAGCGTGCTGCGATCCGAAAGCATCCCCATCAGCGCCTGGACCAACAGGGCCACCATCAGGGTATAGAGGCGCAGGTTGCCGAAGGCGGTACCCTGCTGCTGGGGGCCGACGAACTTTTGCACCAGCAGCGGCAGGATGAGCCCGTTGCTCTGCGAGACCGTCGTCAGTCCCAGCCAGTATATGTTGATCGTGATGGAATTGTACCACTTCAACGTCTTCACCGATGGCCTCCTGATTGGGTGAGTTGTGGACAAGTATAGCCTACGCCTGGAGAGATGTCAATGTGTGTGACGTTGGTAAGTGTCAAGACAGGTATTTTGGGGGTTGACAAGTGACATGGAAATGTGGTATAGTAACACGTGGCGGGGGCGCATGCGCCGTTACTAGGTCAGATATGAGAGCACACTGCTTGGGCTATGGTTGGTCCCAAGCATTGTGCTCATAAATTGTCGAGCGGAAGATGAAAGCGTATCGGGAGAATGGTCTAATCGAAACTGAAGAAGAGGTAAGCGGTGAAGACTACCTGCTCACCAAGGCATCTGAGCAGGGCTTCGTCACGTACGAAGACGTTTTGACTGCTTTTCCTCAGGCTGAAGAAAACCTGGAGGAACTGGAGGATGTGTTAGCCACATTGATGGAGGCTGGTATAGAGGTAGGTACACCGGAGGAGCGGGAAAAGCAGGAAGGCGGGGCACCCGAGGAAGTGGAGCAGGTTGATGTGGTAGCGGATCAGGAAGCATATTTCGATGCGATTGCAATAGATGACACCATCGGTCTATATCTGAAGGAAATCGGGCGGGTGCCACTGCTCACGGCTGAAGAGGAAGTCGCCCTGGCCAAGCGTATGGAGACTGGCCAGTTCGCCAAGAAGAAGCTGGACGGGAACGGCCTCAACCTTGAGGAGCGAGCCGAATTGATGAAGAAGGTGATGGATGGCCTGGCGGCTCGCGAGCACCTCATTCGCGCCAACTCTCGCCTGGTGATCAGCGTGGCCAAAAAGTACATTGGCCGTGGCGTGCCTTTCCTGGATCTGATTCAGGAAGGTAATATCGGGCTCATCCGTGCCGCCAACAAGTTCAACTACCAACTGGGGCACAAGTTCTCGACCTACGCGACGTGGTGGATCCGGCAGGCGGTCACGCGCGCGATCGCCGATCAGAGCCGCACGATCCGCGTGCCGGTTCACATGGGAGACCAGATCAACAAACTGCTGCGAACTTCCCATCGCCTGACGCAGGAACTGGGACGTGAACCCACGTCTGAGGAGCTGGCCGATGCGCTCGATATCCCCACGCGCAAGGCAGAGGAGATGCTGAGGGTGGCGCGTCGCCCTCTGTCACTGGAGATGCCCACGGACGACGAAGGGGAGAGCGAGTTGGGCGATTTCATCGAAGATGAGGACGGCCTCGCTCCGGATGAGGAGGTTACCTCTACGATGTTGCGGGATCTGCTCCAGGGTATTCTCCAGGACCTCCCACCGCGGGAAGTGCGCATTCTGCAATTGCGTTATGGGCTGGTAGACGGCGAAACGTACACGCTTGAGGAAGTAGGCAAGAAACTGGGGGTGACCCGTGAGCGGGTACGCCAGATAGAGGCCCAGGCGCTCAGCCGACTCCGGCATCCTACGCACGCCCGCAAGTTGCGCGATTTTCTGAAAAAATAGCAGAATGCCATTGCTCCCTCTCCTGACGATCATCCTGCCGTTGGTGGGCGCAGGTGGAACGGTGGGGTTGTCCCTCCTGCCCCGGGTTCGCCCCCATGCTCGCCTCGTGGCCCTGGCGATGGTTGGCTTCGTCGCCGTCACGATCCTAGTGAGCCGCTGGATCCCGCCGGAGGCACTGATCCCGTCGTTGTGGCGACCGTCGCTCCTGTTCGGCACCACGTTGGTGGTCCAGAACGATGCCATGGTGCAGCCATTGGCGTTCGCCCTGGCGCTGGTGAGTTGTAGTGTCATCCTCGTGGAGCTCAGCCGCACGGACCAGCCCCATCCCCGCATGATGGCCACGCTGCAGGTCATGCTCGCTGCTGGCTGTGCAGCCCTGTGGGCCGCCAATCTCCTCACTACGCTGATCTGTTGGGCGATCTACGATTTACTGCTGGCTGCGGGGCAGGTTGTATCCGGGGGTTCGGTGCGAATGGCGGTGCGGAGCCTGATATTCGGCGGTCTGGCGACCTTGCTCTTGTGGGGAGGAGCAACGTTGGCTGGCCGCGGGATGGGCAGCGCGTTGTGGTCGTTGACGACTGCCAGCCGTGTACAGTTAACGCTGTGGGCGCTGGCTGGCCTTCTGCGGCTGTGGGCGTACCCGTTTTACCTCTCCATGCTGGACAACTCCGGGGTTGCCCTGTCTCTGCTCACGCCCCTTGCGCTGGGGCCCATTCTGGGCTGGGGGCTGTGGCTCCGTTTGGCTGTGGTCAATGGTGGCCCTATTCCTGGCGGCCCGTGGGTACTGGCACTGGCGGCGATCAACCTGGGGCTGGGTGGCTTCCTGGCCTGGTCCTGTGGGTCTATGCGCCGCAGTTGGTCGTGGATCGGTATGGCGGCGACTGGAGCGGTGCTGTTGGCCGCTGGAGTGGCGGGCGAGAGCGGTGTGGCCGTGGTTGCGGTCGGCGGCACAGCCTGGGTCCTGGCGGTCGGGGTGATGCTGCTGGGCGATGGCCTGCGGCGGGAGGCCCTATGGTGGAGCATCCCCAGATTACTCGGAGCGTTGGCGCTCCTGGGCCTGCCGCTCACGGTGGGGTTTGTGCCGGCGGCGACCATGGTCGGAGGGCTCGTGCAAGGTGGCCATCTCGGATGGGGAGGGGCGTTTTTCTTCGGGTACATGTTCCTGGTCGCGGCGCTCGTGCGCCGGCTGCTGGCCCCGCCGGCTTTGCCTGTGCCTGACCGCCGCTGGGTGATGATCGTGCGTGGAATTGGGTTGGGGGTGCCAGCGCTATTGCTGGTTCTGGCCGGCCTATACCCTCCGCTCCTCGTCGTCGGCGTCCGGGCTCCCTTGCTCGGCCAACTGCTCGCCCTGCCAGGTTGGGCCGGGTGGTTGTTGTGGGCGGGGGCGCTGGCCAGTGGGGGAGCGCTGGCCTGGCAGGAGGGGGCCATACGCTCCAAGATTGAGCTGGTGCTCAACGCGATTCACGATTTGTTGTGCCTGGAGTGGCTCTATCGGGCGATCATAGGCGCATTGGAGCGTGGGTTGAGTGTGCTGTGGGCAGCCGGCGAAGTGGTGGGAGGCAGGGGGGCATTGTTGTGGTCGTGGTTGCTGTTTCTCCTGCTCCTGCTGGTGTGGGGTAGTCGGTAATGCCAACACTCGTTGATCTTCTGGCGCGCGTTTCGTTCCTGGCTGCTATGCCGGCCGTAGCCGGCATATTTGTCACGGCCAGCCTCCTGGTGGTCAGCCGAGACTGGCGGCTGAACGTGACCGCTCTCATCGCCCAGTACTTTTTCGTGGTGCTGTTGTTGACGCGGCTGATTCGACTGGAAGTGGCTGCCGTCAAGGGGTTGACCGGGTGGATGATCTGCATGGTATTCTACCTGACGGAGCGGCGTGCCAGCCTGCTCGAGCAGTCTCCGGCGAGCAACAGCGCTTCATCGCCTCAACGCTGGCACCGGTGGGTCATATCTGCCCGCGCATCGTTCTGCCTGCTGGCCGGGTTGCTGGTCTCGGTGGCCGCGTACACGGCTGCGCTGCGCATGCCGTTACCTGAAGTTCCCAACGATATCACGTTGGCATGTTACCTGTTGGCCGGGCTCGGCCTGTTGCTGATCGGGTTGAGCGAGAACCCGATGCAGGTAGGACTGGGGTTGTTGACTTTTCTATCCGGCTTTGATCTGTTCTACGTGGCGCTTGAGCCGAGCCTGGCTGTGGCCGGGTTGCTGGGGGCTGTCAGTTTTCTCATCGCGCTGGCCACGGCCTATCTGCGGGCGGCCCAGATTACCACTGGCGACGGGGTGAGGCAACCGTGATCGCAGGTCCACTGGTGCTGCTGGTTCTCCCGCTGCTGATGGCGGGGGTCATATATCTCCTCCTCCGCTGGACTTCTATCTCGGCGTTGCTGGCCGTCGGCACCACGCTGGCGTTGGGCATCGCCGTCCTTACGCTGCCGCTGGATCAGCCGGTCCACATCTGGGGAGGTCGCCAGATCGCCATGGGTGAGGTGGTGACCATCTTTGGGCGTGAACTGGTGCTGGAGCAGTCCGACCGGATCGCCATGGCGTTCCTGTTTCTGACGTCCGCCGGCATTTTCTTCCTGGCCTGGCGCATAGAACAACAGCCCCTGATCCTGCCTATGGGGCTGGGGCTGCTCAGTCTGCTGAATGGGGCACTGTTGATCCGGCCTCTCGTCTACGCAGCGCTGCTCATCGAGATTGCCGCCGCTCTGTCCGTCTTTGCGCTGCAAGCCGAGGGAGGCGTACTGACTCGGGGTGGATTGCGCTACCTATCGTTCACCACCCTGGCCTTGCCGGGCCTGTTGGTCACCCACTGGCTGTTGGAACGGTACGCACTGACGCCCAACGACACAGATCTGTTGCGCGTCGCTGCCACACTGCTGGCCCTATCCTTTGCGTTGCTGTTGGGGGTTGTGCCTTTCCATACCTGGGTGCCAGCCGTGACCAGCGACAGCGTACCGTTGGCAGGTACGTTTGTCCTGACGATTTGCAACGGGGCGGTGTGGTTCCTGTTGCTCGATTTTCTAAAGACCTATCCCTGGCTGCGCAGCCATCCTCGCTTCGAGTCTCTCGTCTACATGGCAGGTATCGCGATGGTCATCGTGGGAGGGCTGCTGGCACCGTCTCAGCGCCGCGTGGGGCCGCTGATGGGGTATGCCGCGTTGATAGATAGCGGCAGCGCACTGATTGCCCTGGGCTTGAACAGCGGGGCAGGGTTGACGTTGGCGGTCCTGTCGCTGATGGTGCGTCCCTTCGGCCTGATCCTGATGGCAGCTGGCCTGAGTGGCCTGCGGGCACGCAACGGTGGCGACGATGCATTTGAGGCACTGCGTGGGTTGGGATGGCAGGCACCGTGGAGCACGGCGGCATTGATCTTTGGAGGACTCTCGGTCGCTGGGTTGCCGGTCAGCGCTGGCTTTGCCTGGCGTTGGGCCCTCTGTCGTGCCCTGGCATCGTCAAGCCCAGGTGCTGCGTTGTGGATTCTGCTGGCGAGTGCGGGTGTGATGGCGGGGGTGTGGCGGGCACTGTGGGCGCTTCTGGCGCGCCAAAAGGATCGCAGCGTCCCGAGTTCTCCCGAAGGCTGGCTGACCGCGGTGGTCATTGTGGTGGCGATCGTGGCGTGCGTGGGCATCGGATTGTTCCCGCAGATCGTCGCCCCGCTGGCAGACCGCCTGGCGGCGGCCTACACGTTCGTGGGCAGGTAGATGGATTTATTCGAGCACAGCCGGAAGGAGCAAATCCGCCGCGAAGCGCCGTTGGCAGCGCGCATGCGCCCGCGCTCGTTGGACGAGTTCGCCGGCCAGGAGCACATCGTGGGCCCAGGGCGGCTGCTGCGCCGGGCCATTGAGGCCGACCGGCTGTTATCGTCGCTGATCTTTTGGGGGCCGCCGGGCACGGGCAAGACGACGTTGGCGATGGTCATCGCCAACACGACGGCCAGCCATTTCGAGACCATCAGCGCGGTGCTGGCGGGCGTGGCTGAATTGCGTCAGGTCATCCACCAGGCCAAGGAGCGGCGTGGGATGTACGGGCGGCGTACGATCCTGCTCGTGGACGAGATCCACCGGTGGAACCGCGCCCAGCAGGACGCCTTGTTGCCTCACGTCGAGGATGGGACGATCGTGCTCATCGGTGCAACGACCGAGAACCCGTACTTTGGCGTGATCGCCCCTCTCGTCTCCCGCTCCCGCGTGTTCCAGTTCAAGTTGCTCACCGACGACGAAGTGACGGCGCTGCTGCGCCATGCCCTGGCCGACCCGGAGCGGGGGTATGGTGCTCGCCAGGTCCAGGTGGACGACGACGCGCTGGCCCACCTGGTCAACATCGCAGGGGGTGATGCCCGGGCCGCGCTCAATGCGCTGGAACTGGCCGCCGAAAGCACGCGCCCGGACGACGATGGCCGCATCCACATCACGCTGGCCGTGGCCGAAGATTCGATCCAGCAGCGTGCGCTCCGCTACGACAAGACGGGCGACGAGCATTACGACACGATCTCCGCCTTCATCAAGTCGGTGCGGGGCAGCGACCCCGACGCGGCGCTCTACTGGCTGGCGAAGATGGTCGCCGCGGGAGAGGATCCCCGGTTCATCCTGCGCCGGCTCTACATCCTGGCAGCCGAAGACATCGGCCTGGCCGACCCCAACGGCATCGTCGTCGTCAGCGCCTGCGCGCAGGCCTTCGAGTGGGTGGGGATGCCGGAAGGGCAGTATCACCTGGCGCTGGCCACCTTGCACCTGGCCACCGCGCCCAAGTCCAACTCGGCCGGGGCCTACTGGGGGGCGCTGGCGCAGATCGAGGAGCACGGGACCGGCCCGGTGCCGATCTATCTGCGCGATAAGAGCGACGTTTTCCGCGGCACGCTGCGCGAACACTACAAGCGCACGCTGGGCGAACACGAGGGGTACAAGTATCCCCATGCCTATCCTGAGGGCTGGGTGGAGCAACGCTACCTGCCGGAGGGGGTCGAGGGCGGGTGGTTCCAGCCCAAAGGCCACGGCTACGAGCGGGAGATCATCGAGCGGCTGGAAAAGTGGCGTAAACGCAGTGCGTAAGTACGCAACACGCAACAGGTGAACCGTGTTGCGTGTTGTGTGTTATGCAGCCTTGTGTCCTGGCGTCAGCCGCAGGAAGTGGCGCTTGCCGACCTGGAGCACGCGCTCAGTCCCAGGCTCGATCTCGGCCTCGACGTTGTTGACCGGTTGGCCGTCCAGTCTGACTGCGCCCTGCTGTACCAGCCGGCGGGCGTCGCTCTTGCTGCGCGCAAACCCTGCCGCGAAGATGACGTCCACCACGCGCGCTGGACCGGCCAGCGCGTGGGTCGGCATCTCTTCCGGCAGTTCCCGCTGTTGGTGCACCCGTTCGAAGTGGGCGGCGGCCCTGTCGGCGGCCTCGTCCCCATCAAACATGGACACGATCTCCCAGGCCAGTCTCTTCTTGGCCTCCATCGGGTGCACCTCGCCCCGTTCGACTGCACCCAGCAGTTCGTTGATTTGCGCTGGACGCCAGCGCGTGACCAGTTCGAACCAGTTGCGCATGGCCGAGTCAGGGATGGACATGGTCTTGCCGTACTTGATCTCCGGCGGCTCGTCTATGCCGACGTAATTTCCTGTGCTCTTGGACATGCGCAAGGTTCCGTCGGTGCCCACGAGGATGGGGAAGGTGATGCAAACCTGGGGCCGCTGGCCGAAGAATTCTTGCAGTTTTCGGCCGACCATTAGATTGAACAGTTGTTCGGTCCCTCCCAGTTGGACGTCAGTCTGGAGCATCACGGCGTCGTACCCCTGCATCAGCGCGTAGAGGAACTCGTGCAGCCAGATGGGGTCGCCGCGGTCGTACCGTTTGGCAAAGTTCTCGCGCGTCAGGAACTGCTGAACGGTAAACTGGGCGGCCAGGTTGATGGTCTCCTGGAAGGTCAGTTTGGAGAGCCATTCCCCGTTGCGCCGCACTTCCGTTCGTTCAGGGTCAAGGATTCTGAACGCCTGCTGGAGGTAGGTGCGAGCGTTAGCTTCTACCTGTTCGAGCGTGGGACGTGGACGGGCCCTATCCCGGTCGGAAGGATCACCGATGAGGGCAGTGAAAGTGCCGATCACAAAGATTGCCTGGTGGCCCAATTCCTGGAACTGCTGCAACTTGCGTATGGTGATGGTATGACCCAGGGTGAGGTCAACGGCCGTAGGGTCGTAACCGCAGTAGACGCGCAGCGGGCGGCCGGTCTTTTCGGATTCGATCAGTCGCTGGCGTAGTTCTGTGTCCATATGCTGCTTGGTCTGTTCATCGCCAAATTCCGCGCCCCGCGTCAGCAAGGCGACCTGTTCATCAATCGTGGGTTTGCTCATCACACACCTCTCTTTGGTGTAGGTTTTGGGTTTGCATAGCCGGGGTAACAAAAGACCCACTGTACGTGGGTCTGGGGAAGCGGATTGTGGCACAGAGCGGCGCCAGGTTCTGCCGCCTGTGCTACAATCCGCCAGAATAGATGTATCTGTGGGTGCTCCAGGCCAGGGTCATTGAATGTGGACCTCTTGACGAGAGATTCTTATCTGCATTATACCCGAAATGGAGAAAAAAGACAATCGGCGTCCAGAGATAAGGCTTACCGGCATCGAACCTATCCGCCAGATGGCGTTGATGGCGGCGGAGTAGGTCGCGGCGTATTCGTGGGGCGTGGCACCGGTGTATTCGTGGGGCGTGGCGTATCTATAGGGGGTTGCGTTGGAGGAGTTGTCGGCAGAGGCGTGTCCGGCCGGCGCGATGTCGGCGCCGGAGTGTTCGTCGGCGGTATAGGTGTCGGCGTCAGGGTGAGGCGCCGGGTCGGCGTGGCGGGCGGCGTGGCTGTCTCCGTCGGGGCGGGCGGCGTCATGAAGGGGTAGAAACGCACGTCATCCGGCGTCGGCGTGGGCTGTCGCCCGGCGGGTCTCGGGGTAGGAGTGGCGGTGGGTGTGGCAGTCGGGGAAGGCGAGGCCGTCGGAGTATGTGTGGCTGTGGCGAGGGTTGTGGACGTCGGCGTGGCAGTGGGAATGCCACCTCCACTGGCCCTGCTCGCCAGCAACGAGATGACTGTGACGAGTGAGATGAAGCCGATAGACGACAAGACGATCCCCAGCCGGCGGTCAATGCGTAGCCTGAGCGCATCCAACCACGACAGGACAGGCCGCGACGTCGTTGGTTCCGCCAGCATGGTGGTGTTCATGCCAGAGGGTATGGTGCCTTCTACCCTCACCATGGTGGTCAAAGGTTCGCTGAACATGGCCTGGTACATC
>DATKWP010000512.1:0-2602 GCA_035529535.1 Anaerolineae bacterium
CGATGGCTGGCCCTGCGATGCGCGCCAGGTTGAACATCGTCGAATTCATCGCAATCGCGTTTATCAGGTCGCGCCGGTCTTCGACCATCTCGACGGCCAGCGACTGGCGGGCCGGGGCGTCGAAGGAGTTGGCGACCCCCAATCCAAATGCCAGCACCCCGATGTGCCAGACCTGCAGCACGCCGCTGGCGGCCAGTGCCGCCAGCGCGAACGCACACAGCATCATGGCGGTTTGAGTCATGAGCAACAGTTTGCGCTTGGGGAAGCGGTCCGCCAGCACACTGGCGGGCAGCATCAGGAACAGGGTCGGGATGCTCCCGGTAAAAGAGATGGTCCCCAACGCTAATTTGGAGTCGGTCAGTTGGTAGACCAGCCAGCCCTGGGCGACCGATTGCATCCACGTGCCCATGAGCGAGGTGGCCTGGCCGAAGAACCACAGCCGGTAATTGCGGTACCTGAGCGCGGCGAACGTGGATGAACGACGCTTTTCCACGGGTGGGGAGCAAGTCGTGCATGTTCTATGAGTGCTCATGGGCAGGCAAGTATACCGCCGGGAGGGTTGGGTGTCAACAATCACCCTCCCGCAGGTTGTCGAACCTGCGGGAGGGTAGGAGGTGTTGATTTGCGGGCAGGTTCGTGCTATACTGAGCGCCAGGACTATGAAAGGAGGATTTTCACCATGGGTACCGTAGCGATTCACGGTTTTGGTCGAGTCGGCCGCTGGACGCTAAAGGTGGCCTTGAAAAGGGGGCTCTTTGTGCCCGTCTCGCTCTCGGATATCAAGGACCTCTCGACGATGGCCGCCTTGTTCGAGGTTGACTCTAACTATGGCCGCTGGCACGAAGAGGTACGGGCCGATCAGTCCAACCTGATCGTCGGAGGTCGCCAGATCCGGTATTTCGACTCGAGCCAGGCGCTGCCGGATTGGGCTGCCCTGGGAGTCGGGCTGGTGGTTGACTGCACTGGCCGGGCGACAACCCGGCCCGGCGCACAGGCTCACCTCGACCGAGGGGCAAAGCGAGTGCTGGTGAGTGCTCCCAGCAAGACGTCGCAGGATGCGGATGCCGTACTTTTGCCAGGCATCAACCTGGACCAGTTTGACCCGCAGCGGCATCGCATCATTAGCATGGCCAGTTGTACCACGAACGCGCTTGCGCCGGTGGTCAAGGTGCTCTTGGAGAGCGTGGGCATCAAGAGTGGCTTCTTCTCGACTGTCCACGCCTATACCAACACCCAGTCTCTTACCGATCAACCCATGCGCGATCGGCGCGATTCGTGGGCGGCTGCCGAGAACATCATCCCATCTTCCTCAGGGGCTGCCAGGGCTCTCCAGTTCATCTGGCCCACTCTGAAGATGACAGGCAAGGCCTATCGTGTGCCGGTACGCACCGGGAGCATTGCCGAAGTCAACGTGGTGACTGAAAGGGCAACCACCGTCGAAGGACTGAAGGACATCTTTCGCAAAGCGGCCTCGACTGCACCGCTCGAGGGGATTATGGGTGTACTGGAAGACGAGTGGGCTTCCTCACGCATCGTCGGCGATGAGCATTCCTCGATCGTGGATTTGCCCCTGCTACAGGTGTTGGGTGATACGTTGGTTTCCGTGGCTGCATGGTACGACAATGAAATGGGGTATGCCCATCGCCTGGCAGAGACGGCGGCGCGCTTGATGGCTGACGCCTGACCCTGATGAGTGGTACACGGACCAACACGGATTGGACGGATTTCTCTTTTCCTGTTCTGATCCGTGCTGATCCGTCTCATCTGTGTGCATCCGCGTCCTGAGGTTGAGGAGATGGGTATGAGACAGTCCGACCGGCTGACGGCCGAGGGCATCCTGTTCACCGACCAGTACCAACTCACCATGGCCCAACTATATTACCGCATGGGCCTGCACGAGAAACGCGCCCAATTCGATCACTTCTTCCGCACTTACCCCGACTACGGCGCTCACCAGGCCGGCTACTGCATCAACGCCGGCCTGGCGTGGCTGCTCGACTGGATGCAGGAGGCCCATTTCCGGGACGAGGACCTCGCATACCTGCGCGGCCAGACCAGCCGCACCGGCGGACGGCTGTTCCACGACGATTTCCTGGCCTGGCTGCGCCAGCACGGCACGTTCGACGGCATTACCTTGCAGGCTATCCCCGAGGGCCGCGTGGTCCATCCCACCGTGCCGCTCACCAGCGTCCAGGGCCCGCTGGTGATGGCCCAGATTCTGGAGACGCCGCTCTTGAATCACCTGAACTACCCGACGCTCATCGCGACGAAAGCCGCGCGTATCCACGAGAGCGGCCGGGGACGGCTGCTCTTGGAGTTCGGCTTGCGCCGGGCGCAGGAGAAAGGGGCCAACGCAGGTGCCCGGGCCGCGCTCATCGGCGGGGCCGACTTCACCTCCAACGTCGGTATCTCGCACGTGTTGGGGTATCCGCCGAAGGGCACGCACGCCCACAGCATGGTCCAGGTCTTTATGGCGCTCGGCGAGGGGGAACTGGCCGCCTTCCGCGCCTACGCCGGCGTCTACCCCGACGAGTGCCTGCTGCTGGTGGACACGATTGACACGCTGGAGAGCGGCGTGCCCAACGCCATCCGCGTCTTCGAG
>DATKWP010000513.1:0-5149 GCA_035529535.1 Anaerolineae bacterium
TCCACGTCCGGGACCGTTCCTTCTGTACCACCGCTATTCAGCGGACGCATCAAGAGATCGGGCAGCCGGTCGTTGGCACGGGTGAGGCCACGGCGCAGGTTGAGCAGCCGCTTGAGCGTGACGATGCGCTTGCCCAACGTGATCATATCTTCCGCCTGCAGGCCCCACCCCGTCGCGCCGTTCAGCGCGGCCAGCAGCCGTTCGGCGCCGGGGTTCTGGAACTGGCACAGGGTGAGCGCATTGTACAGGTTGCGCCAGGCCTGGTGCCGCGCCGCAATATGTCCCTTTTCCTGGCTGGCCTCGAAGCGGTCGCCGGGTAGGATGCCCAGTTCGACAGCCGGCCCCTGGCCGGTGTCCACGCCATACATGTCCCCCTCCATGTGACAGGCACCGCGCGGGGAGAGGGCGTACGTCACGGCCATCCCGGCGAAGGCACGCGGGTCGTGCAGCGGCACCTCCAGCCGGTTGACAGTCACCGCCAACTCCGGCACGCCAAAGTGCTCGGCCAGGGCAGCGCTCCCTTCGGCCAGGAGGTCGCCCAGTCCCTCGCGGCGGGCGATCATCTCGATCAAGCGGTGCAGCATGCGGGCGTCGCCGTAGCGAACCTCCAGACCACCGGCCTGGGCCGGGGTGAGGATACCACGCTCGAACATCTCATAGGCCAGGGCGATGGTACAGCCGGTGCTGATGGTGTCCAGGCCGTAGACGTTACACAGGTGCCCGGCGTAGATGACCGCTTCCAGGTCGTTCACCATCCCCAGCGAGCCGAGCGCGCCCAGCGTCTCGTACTCGGGGCCATCCACTTTCTGCAGCCCATAGTTGGGGGCGCGCGTCTCGCGGCCGCAGGCGATGGGGCAGCGGTAGCAGGCGACGTTACGGTTCAGAAATTGGTCCGCCAGCAGCACCCCCGAGAGGTCGCTGGCTCCCTCCCATTCCCCCTGTTGATAGTAGCGGATAGGCATGTCGCCGTACATGAGCGCCATGTCCACGTAGCAGGCGGTGCCGGCCAACTGGAGCGACAAGGCCGCCATGTCCTCCTGCGCGTTGGCGATAACTTCCTTGACCACGGCCTTGAACCCCTCAGGATCAGCCAGCGGGACCCTGGCGGTGCCGCGCACGCCAATGGCCTTGAGGTTCTTGGAGCCCATCACCGCACCCATGCCGGTCCGCCCGGCGGCGCGGCCGTGGTCGTTCATGACGGCGGCCATCTTGACCAGGTGCTCCCCGGCCGGGCCGATGCAGGCCACGCGGGCCTTGGGCTCGCCCAGTGCTTCTCGCACCCGCTCCTGCGTGACGTACGAGTCCAGGCCCCACAAGTTGGCCGCGTCGTGCAGTTGGGCCTGGCCCTCGACGATCGAGAGCCAGACCGGCTTTTCAGAGCGGCCTGTGACGACGATGCCGTCGTAGCCGGCGAAGCGCAGTTCTGGTCCGAAGAAGCCGCCCGTGTTTGATTCGCCCCACATGCGGGTGAGGGGAGAAAGGGCACACACGCTACAGCGGCCCGCCGAAGGCATCGCCGTACCGACCAGCGGGCCGGTCATGAAGATGAGGGGATTGTCCGGCCCCAGAGGGTCGGTACCAGCGTCCACCACGTCATATATGAGGCGGGCCGCCAGCCCGCTGCCGCCGACGAAGGCACGGGCGTCGTCCTCGTCGAGCGGCTCGTCCCACAACGTCTCCGTGTTAAGGTCCACGCGGAGGATTTTGCCCATATAGCCATTCATTGTTCGCTCCTTAGCATGTGGAGCAAGTTGGCAACTTGCCCTGCGTAGTCCTAAAAGTCCACCGGCCGGCCTTCGTAGGCGTACAGGAAGAGTTGGCGCAGTTCTTCATAGGAGGGAGAGCGGACAGCGGAAACCATCGAGGTGTCGTTGAAGGCGTCGTCCACCAGCTTGTCCAGGTGCGCTTCGTAGGCCGCGCGCTCGACACCGGCCTTAGCAACACTGATGGGATTGCCGACCTGGCGACACAGGTCACGGATGCGCGCGGCCAGTGCCCGCCCCCCCTGCTCGCCTTCCTCGTTCGAGCAAGCGGTCAGGGCAGCCAGCTCCGCAAAGCGAGCGGGCGCTTCGCGGGCACCAAACTCAATCGTGTAGGGCAGGAAGAGGCCCACCGCCCGGCCGTGGGGTAGGTGGAACGTGGCACCCAGCGTGTGCCCCATGCAGTGCGCCATCGAGGTCAAGGAGTTGCTGAAACCCAGGCCGGCGCAGGTGGCGGCGTTGTGCATGTGCTCGCGTGCCTCCATGTCGGAACCATCGGCGAAGGCGCGGGGCAGATACTGGAACGTCAGGCGGACGGCCACCAGGCATAGGCCATCGGCCAGGTCGTTGTGCCAGGCACAGGTATAGCCCTCGACGGCGTGGGTCATGACGTCCATACCGGTATCGGCAGTCAACCCGGGCGGCATGCCAGCCGCCATGGCCGGGTCCACAATCGCGATGTCGGCGACGGTCTCGCGGTTGCCCAGCCCCATCTTGCGCTGTTCTTCCGTATCGGTGAGCACGATGGCCCAGGTGGCTTCGGAGCCGGTGCCACTGGTGGTGGGGATGGCGATCAAGCGTGCCTTCTTGCGCAGGCCCAAGTCGGTCATGATGGGACTGATCTCGGCCGGTTGCAGGTCAGGCCGCTCGTAGAGCACCCAGATGGCCTTGGCGGCATCCATGGGTGAGCCACCGCCCAGGCCGATGATCCAGTCGGGCTCAAACTCCCCTGCCACCTGAGCCCCCCGGCGCACCGTCTGGACAATGGGATCGGGCTCCACCTCGTCAAAGACGCGCATCTCGATCCCAGCCCGGTCCAGGTGGGCCTTCACCTTGTCCACCAGGCCCATCTGGACGAGCGTGCGGTCGGTGACGACGAGCGCGCGCCGGCCTTTCAACTCATCGAGGGCATCCAGCGCTCCCTCACCATAGACGATCTGCGGCGAGACGAAATACCACATAATAGCGCCTCCTTGAAGCAAAGCGGGCGCAGCCGGCTGCGCCCGCATCACACGACGACCTTTAGCCTTCAAAGTCCGTGGGCACGAGCGCGCAGCAGTCCACGATCTCCTTGGCTGCCTTCGGGTAGCGCATGACTTTCATCATGTTGCCCGTCAACTTCAATTTGCGCGTCATCATGCCCTGGATAGGATCGAGTTTGCCCTCGATGACTTGGCGCCAGACGCTGAAGGGAGCGCGAATGACGAACTCGGCCGTGCGCTCGTTATCATTGGCCAACGCCGTCGCGTCGGGGCTCTTGCCGTGGTAGAGGCCCAGGAACAGGTAGGCGGTACCGCTGTAGGCGGCATCGGGCTCGACGACGAAGACAAAGTCGCCCTCCCAGTCCTTGGCCGACCGTTCATAGGATGCACTGGCGTTGAGCCGGCGGCTCAGTTCCTTGATCCACTCGTCGGACGGAAATTCGAATGCCATGGTTTTTTACACCTCCTTGTGCGCGATGTGTGGCTTGGAACGTGCTACATATATGATAAACCCAATTGCAGGCGGGCGCAAGATGATCGAGAGGCGCCCTGTACAATCTTGACGCCCGCGCTGAGCCAGGCGGACTGGGGTCCGCCTGGAGCGTCACGTGCTAGAGCCGCCGGCATTGGACGTGATAGTGCGTGCCGCGCCGGACGGCACCGCCGTCCTCGTCCGTATATTCTTTGTAGACGAGACGGAGGTCATCCACGGCGAAACCGGTCAGGAGGTCGCGCAACTCGGCCTCGTCGCAGTAATGGTGGGGCAGGTGCTTGTCATCGGGAGCATCGTGCAGGTAGATGAAAGTGAAAGGCTCGATCTCCTGGCACTGGCCCGCTTCGACGTCGGCCCGGTAACTGGCCATTTTGCGTTCATCCCGGGCGTTGGCTGTGAAGTAAAGCCAGCCGCTGGGGTGTAACAGACAGCGCATGGCTTCCAGTATCCGCCGCATGCCGCCCGCCGTGGTGTGGTAAATGACGTGGTAGGAAATCACGCCATCGAAGGCGGTGTCGGCAAAAGGCAACGTCTCCATATCGTGGCGAACGAGCGTTGCGCTCAGCCCCTCCCGGGCCAGCCAGGCGGCGCAAGTCACCAGGCCCGAAGGGGCGACGTCGGTCGCGGCGACGGCAAAGCCCAGGCGCGCCAGGAGCAGCGTATGCCGGCCGATGCCGCAACCCAGGTCGAGCACCTGGCGACCACCGGCCTCCCGCAGGCGCTCCGCCCAGGCCAGGACGGCCCCATCCGGCGTGCGCCAGTAATCGGGTAGCGCGTCGAGGTCAGCCCAGATGGACTCCCAACCCTGAGTCGGCGTGGACAGGGTCACAAGCGGGAACCACGATGCACGCTCAGGCAGACCCACCCAGGCCGGTGATCTGCTTGAGCACAGTCAGCACGCTCAGGCCAATCGCCAGCGCCCGGCCCGGCTGGACGGCAGGCAGCCGCTCGCGGCCTTCCTCGTCCACCCGAACGGGGGTCGAACGCAGATAGAGGAAGGCAGCGCCCACGCCCAGGAGCGCCCCCACGACTCCACCGATGATCAAGACTCGCGTTCGTACGTTCATCTACCGCCTCCTAGTTTCGCGATCGCACGCAACCACCCCTGGACGGTGGCCATGATGGAATGGACGGCCATGATCGGGCTGACCACAGCGCGCATGGCGCGTACGACGTAGGCCCGGCCCAGCGTCACGTAGGCTTGAGCCAGGCGGAGCCAACTGGGCAGGTGCTCGTGCCGCCCGAGCCACCCCAGGCCATACACGAGGCCGCCGAACACCGCCAGGGGCACCAGGGCCATGGCAAATGTCGCGACGGCGAGAAGGATGATGGAAAGGTCACGTAAAACAGCCATAGCACTTGATCTCCGTGTAGACCGTCAGTCTGTATGCTTGCTACAACAATTCCAGGAACTCGTCAACGTTGTCGAACTACTGTCCACCCGTCTCTCTGCAAGGCCCGCACAATCTTGGTATAAGATAGGCTGGGCACCTTGCTCACAGAACCAACTCCTGGACCAATGCATCCTGATCTACAACGACCCAGTCATCTTCCACGGGCTCCAGATAGAGCTCAATAGCCTCCTGGATATTCGCCAACGCCTCGTCAAGCGTCTCCCCCTCGCTGATACAACCAGGGAGCGAGGGGACGTAGACAGTGTATCCTCCTTCGTCACTGGGCTCCAATACTACTTT
>DATKWP010000514.1:0-4190 GCA_035529535.1 Anaerolineae bacterium
GCCATGGAAGCCGTGCTCAATTCCATCTCCGCCGAACACTTCCGCGCTGAACTGGACTGGCTACGGGAGGAATATGGCGACGATCCCGAACGCATGGGCGCGGCCTACACCGGCATCCTGACCGACTTGTTCGTCGAAAGCACCGGCCTGTTCGCCGCCCTCCACCTGCCTCTCCCAGAGATCCCGGCCGCCCTGGCCGAGATCGCCCACACGCTGGCCCATCTGGACTTTGATGCCGAACGGAAACGGCTCAGGCGCAGCGAGCGCCCCTACTACGACCGCTTCGCCGCCCGGGCCACCCCCCTGTGGGCCGCCCTCGGCGAGTGTATGCAGGCGCTGTTCACCTGTTACGTGGCCGACGACTACGACCCCACCGCCAACCCCGATGACCTCATCGCGCGTGCCCTCGACGTCGCCGAGGAGGACCTGGAGCGCGCCCGCCACATGATTGCCCAGGCCGGCGCCATCGCCCTCCACAGCCACCCCCTGTGGTGGCGTTGGCCGGCCGAGGCCACCGGCCCTGCCAGGGCCTGGCTGATCACCACGGCCGGCCTGGTCGCCAGTTACACCGATGGCGGCGAGGTGCCCCTGGGACCTCTGGACCAGGTTCGCACGTACGCCGAGGAATCTGAAAAAGAAGTGGGCAACGGGGTCGGTGAAATAGAAGAGGAGATGGAAGCACAGGAAACAGAACCCTCGCCCCCCGCCCCATCGCCGATGGACGCCCTGGTGGACAAGTTGATCGAACAGGGTGAGCAAGGATTTACGCCCGACCAGCAGAAGTTCTGCCAGGACCATCGCGAAGAGGCCGTCCCGGCCCTCATCGAACTGGCCAGCGACGAATACTTGCAGATGGAGGATTCACCCGGCGCTGGGTACGCTCCCATCAGCGCCGTAACACTGTTGGGGCAACTGGGCGCAGCGGAGGCCGTCCCGCACCTGATTGACGTCGTCGCCGATTCGACCCCTGATGCCATCATCTATGGCGCCGCCATCTCCGCCCTGACGGACATTGGCCCCCCTGCCTTGGAACCCGTGCTGGCCTTCATGCGCTATTCTTGGGACATGGATACCAAGACTGCCCTGGCCGAGGTAGTGGAGGAGGTCGGCCAGCCGGACGAACAAGCCTACCAGACGCTGGTCGCCGTGTGGCAGGAAGCCACCTGGGACGAGGGCAAGTGCCTGCTGGCCTGCGCGCTGGTGCGCACCGGCGGCGAGCAGGCCATTCCACTCCTCGCAGCCGCCCTCAAGGACCCCGACCTGGAGGACCTGCTGGACTATAACGAAGTCGCCGATGCCCTGGCGGAGTTGGGTGTCGCAGCGCCTCCACCGCCGGACGGCCTGCACCAGGTGGACACGGGTCTCGGCGAGATGAAGCACCTGGCCGAGTCCATCCTGGCAGAAATCGCCGATCCACAAAACCTGAAACACTTCGCCGACATGGTACCGCCGGATTGGCAAGCACAGCCAGACAACCTGGCTCACTTTTACACCGCGATCCAACAGGATAGATGGAACAGCCTCATCGCTGTAACGGCCATCACCCAGCCAGAGATGCTCAAATCCCTGGCACCCGGCTTGCTCGAAGCCGTGGAGGCGCTCCCCTTTGACGTCTCCACCCGCGGGCTTACCCCCCGGATTCGCAAAGCCTACGCCCACCTGGCCGCATGTGCCGGCCCAGAGCTCAGATTGCACCTCACCGGACCGCTTCTGGCGCTCCAATACTACCTCGACGAAGACTACGACATCGCCGATGACCCGGACCAACTGCTGGCCGCCGCCCGCGCCCTTCCTCCCAACGGAGCAGAACAACGTCGCCTGTTTGGACAGGCCGGCGCCCTCATCCTCCACGGCCGTCCCTTCTGGCCCCTTTGGCCCGGCGAGACCGATCCTCCGCTCTCGAACTGGGTAGATGGCCTGGCCGGGTTCCGCGAGCCTCTGGAACGCAGCGGGCACATCCCGCTACGCCCCTCACCCGCGGCGGACCCTGCGGCAGTGTCCGCCGCGCTGCTTGAATCGCTGAAGGACCTCAGGTCTGCCGGGCCGTCACCCGCCGTCACGGCGCTGCTTGACTTGCTCATGGAACGGGATCAAGATTATCTCCCGCCCGAGCAGCGCCGCCGCTTCATCCACCAGCGTGCCGCCATTGTCCCCTACCTGATCCGCACCGTGGAAGAGGATCAGTATGGGTCCGCAGACAGCCCAGGAGGAGGACAGGCCCCCATCGGAGGATGGGGCCCCATCCTGGCCGTGCGTATGCTGGGCGAACTCAGAGCCGCTCAGGCCGCCGACGCCCTGGTACGCGTCGTCGCCAGCTCCAGTCCCGAGGACGTCATCCACGATGCCGCCCTGTTCAGCCTGATGGCCATCGGCTCCCAGGCTCTCCCTGCCGTGCAAGCCTACTTCCGCTACGGGAGCCAGGTCGAGACCCGGGCCTCTCTGGCAGAGGTATTGGCTTACCTTGGCCGGAAGAACACCAACACGTTCGACTTTCTGCGCCAGGCGTGGGAAGCCGCCGGTTGGAAAGGGAACCGGCGCATGGTGGCCCTGGCCTTGGGTGACCTGGGTGACCGCCGCGCCGCGCCGCTCATCCAGGCCGCGCTGGAGGATCTGTCTGCCGATCGAGTGGACCTGGAGTACGTCCGGTGGGCGTTGCAACGGCTGGGCATCCAGGCACCACCGCCACCGGAGGCCCCGTCAGCGGTTCTGAACGTCCCTGCCCCGGCCAACCCCCGCCTGCTCTACGACGAATCCAGGACCCTCCACCGGGCCAGGTATACCGTGTGGGGCGAACCGCTTTGCTCGGACTGCGGCCAGCCGCTCATCGTGGATGCTGGCGGCCATTGGACGCACCCGCCAGACAAGTCCGCTCACGGTCCTGCCTCTGCCGAACCGCGGCACCAGCGCACGAGACAGCGACGCCGCCATTAGAACCTACGGAGTGCGAAACCTATGATCACCGTTGAAGTGTGGCTGTACGGACCGCTCGCCCGCTATGCCGGGGAACAAAGCCAGGGTAGTCATGCCCAGTTACACCTGGAACTACTCCCCGGCAGCACCATGCGCGATCTTCTCGACCGCCTGGGGCTGCCCACCGAGGAAAAGGGCATCACCTTCGTCAACGGCCAACTGGCCGCCCTGCCCGGCCTGGATACGGACCACGACCTGGTCCTGCACGACGGCGACCGGGTGGGCATCTCCCACCGCCAGGCTATGTGGCCGTTCCAGTACCGCTTCGGCGTCAACATGACGTCCCAACTGCAGGACGAGTTTCGACAACGCCAGGATGGGGGTATCCAACACGCGTACGGCAAGCCCTCAGACGAGACCCCCACCGAGTAATTGGACCACCCACCCTCACCCCAACCCTCCCCCTGCGAGGGGGAGGGAGCAAACCACCCCTCCCTCCCAGGGAAGAGCCGAGGGAGAGCGTAAGCCTCCCCTCCCTCCCAGGGAGGGGCAGGGGGAGGGTGGTGCCCGCCAAGCGCAGCCTCCTGGTAGAGGCTCTACAAGTCCCCCACGTAGTGGGGGGTTCTGCCGGTGTACTCACCGGCGACTGCCTGCCCACGCCCGGGTTTTCGAAGCAGGTCAATATCCGGTGCCAAGCACGCACGTGACGCAATACTCACCGACTTTTGGAGCACCGGTTCGCCTCCCTTGCTCCAAGTCCCCGTCTCGGGGACGGTTTATGTTGATCACCGTCTTGCATGGGACGCCCCCGAGACGGGGGCTGCGAGCTTTACATGCGAAAGCCGGCTTGCACACACGGTTGATTGATCTGCCTCGTTTCCCCAAAGCGCGATTGAGTTGTAATGCTCTGCCAAAGTGTGCTATACTTGTCACGGGAGGCGCTCGCGGTGACCGATCGAGTTGAATTCGCTTACGATCTATTCATCTCCTACGCCGAGGCCGAGCGCGCGTGGGTCGAAGGCTATCTGCTGGATGCGCTGACCCAGGCCGGTGTGCGCTGCCACACCGAGGCGGCTTTTGCGCTCGGCGTCCCGCGCCTGTTGGAGTTCGAGCGCGCGGTGCAGGAGAGCCGGCGTACCCTGCTCGTGCTCTCCCCGGCTTACCTGGCCGAGGGCTTTATGCAGTTCACCGACCTGCTGGCCCAGTCCTACGGCCTGGAGAGCGCCACCTGGCCCGTCATCCCCCTCATTCTGCGGCCGGTCGAACTGCCGCCGCGCTTG
>DATKWP010000515.1:0-4197 GCA_035529535.1 Anaerolineae bacterium
TATTCCTGCCAGATATGGTAGCCCAACTTGCCATACCAGTTCACCAACCACGTCCAGCCGACGTAGGCGGTTCTGGCCCCTCGCTCACGCAAGAGTTCGGTGACCCGTGCGGCGAGCGCCAGCCCGATCCCGTTCTCGCGCCAGTCTTCCGCAACGCCGAGCGGGCCGACTCCCCCCACATCCCTCCCAAGTAGCTGCTCCCAGGCCGAGTCATGCGATTGCCACGCCGCACGCGGATGCACAACACCTGATACGCCAACGATGCCATACTCAGTGTGCCGGGCCAGCACCACGTCGGCGTGCCCTCCCCGCTCCAACACCCACTGGTAGAAAGGCAGCCACTCTGGGAAATGCCGCGCCTCGAATGCCAAAACCTGCGCGGCGTCCCCTGGCGCCGCAGTCGTGATCGTGACGCCGGGCAGGCGGATGCGTTCATAGACGCCCGGCGGTGTTGCATAGTCGCTCAGGTCCTGGATGAGATCGAAGCTCCGTTCCGCCTCCGCCCAACCACATGCCTCGAAGAACGGCCAGGCCCCGGGCAGGTTCAGCGGCACACCGGGCCAGAAATAGGACAGTCCGCCCCCGCCCAATTGAACGCTGTCTACGCCTCGCGTCCTCAGCAGGGCCAGGGCCTGCTCCGACAGGGCGCGCCCGAGGCCCTGGTGCTGGTAGCCAGGGTCCACTATAACGACCCCAAGTTCGCCACGCGGCGCAGATGCGCCAGGAACGAGCCACGCCTGGGCTCCAGCAAAGCCCACTACTTTCCGATCCACCTGAGCAACCATGTGATCGCCCGGCTGATATGCCTCATTCCTGACCGTGACGTAATGGAATGCGGCCCGAGAGAGCGGCCACGCCTGGCCCAACGTGCGCTGCCACAGGCCATATACCTGCCCTTCGTCGCGCTGGGGTTCGTATGGTCGAATGGTTGTGTTCAAGTTCTCCATCATCCCTTCCTTGCCCAGAAGATAGCGCGCTCCGATGTTTCGGAATAGGGGTTCCCCGCTCGATCCCCATACAACCGCTCAACAATAAAGCTCTGGCTCTCCAGCCAGGTCTGTACCTCGGCGGTGCTGACCGGATGTGTCTGCTGTATGTACTCCTGCTCGACGACACTTCCATCAGGCAGCGTCACCTGCGTGCGACGGCGAAACCTGGCCAGCCGGCGCGGCGCATCGTACCAGACCGTTTCAGTCGTGCTTTCGACCCGTGTGCCATCAGCGCAGGTTCCGGTCGGAAAGCCCTGGCTCACGCCCGGTTTCCGCCACGCTTCGTCGAGTTCCCCCTCCATGTGGTCGTTGTCCACGTAGACGTGCCCGCCGGGGCGCAGCGAAGCAGCGGCAGAGGCGATACATCCCTCTTGTTCTTGCGGCGTCGCCAGTTCGTAAAAGCAGTTGCCGCCCAGGACGACCAGGTCGAATCCCTGTGGCCACACTTCGCGCGTCACGTCGGCTTCGCTCAGGGTAACGCGACGTTGCACCCCTTCGGGCAATTGCCTTATCTTTTCCCGCGCGCGGGCCAACATGCCCCTGGCCTGGTCGGGCCCCACCAGTTGGTGGCCGTCGAGGGCCAGGGGGACCAGGATGCGGCCGGTTCCACAGAATGGTTCCAGGACGTGCAGCGGCCCGCGCCCTCCGACCAGGCGGCGGATGAGTACCATATCGTCGGTGCACCTCTCGACCTGGTCGTAGATTTCAGCGACGTGCGGTTCGACGTCATACATGATGGCATTGTGACTCACGCGTGCACCCGCTCGACGTCCTCATCTGAACCGACCAGGTCAGGCCAGGACGTTCTTCGCATCTCTCCCCGCCAGTCCGCCAGGCGTTCTCTCAACTCCTCTGGGGTCTCCTTTCCATAGGTCAACTCGTCGAGAAATTGAACCACATCGGGCAGTTTCCCTTCAATCAGGTTGACCCCCACAGGCCGGCACGGACGGTCTGGCTGGTCACGGAAGGAATAGTGAAACTCGTGGATCAGCCGGTCCACGGCGAGAAGCTTCTCCTGCGGCGTCGCCAGTTCGTAAAAACAGTTGCCGCCCAGGACGACCAGGTCGAATCCCTGTGGCCACGCTTCGCGCGTCACGTCGGCTTCGCTCAGGGTAATGCGACGTTGCACCCCTTCGGGCAATTGCCTTATCTTTTCCCGCGCGCGGGCCAACATGCCCCTGGCCTGGTCGGGCCCCACCAGTTGGTGGCCGTCGAGGGCCAGGGGGATCAGGATGCGGCCGGGTCCACAGAATGGTTCCAGGACGTGCAGCGGCCCGCGCCCTCTGATCAGGCGGCGGATGAGTGCCACGTCGTCGGTGCACGTCTCGACCTGATCGTAGATTTCAGCGACGTGCGGTTCGACGTCATACATGATGGCATTGTGGCTCACGAGGGCACCCGCTCGACGTCCTCATCTGAACCAACCAAGTCAGGCCAGGCCGTTCTTCGCATCTCTCCCCGCCAGCCCGCCAGGCGTTCTCTCAACTCCTCCGGGGTCTCCTTTCCATAAGCCAACTCGTCGAGGAATTGAACCACATCGGGCAGTTTCCCTTCAATCAGGTTGACCCCCACAGGCCGGCACGGACGGTCTGGCTGGTCACGGAGGGAATAGTGAAACTCGTGGATCAGCCGGTCCACGGCGAGAAGCCTCTCCTTCGGCGTCCGTGCCGCGCTATAGGCCCTGACATACCTCTGGAATGCCTCGACCGCGCCACCAGAATTGAGCTGCTTGCGCTTGAAACTCAGGGCATACTCTCCCCACGTGATCTGCCACCCGCACTCCGGACAGGTAATCACCTCGTCCCGCACGTCGCCTTGCCGGGCACTGCGTTTGATGACCGTGCGCTCTCCACGCCCGGCACAACGTGGGCACTCGATCCTGCCACGTTTCGCCTCGTGGATGGCGAGGATGTCCCTACAACGCAGCAACAGGGTGATCCCCACGTCGTCCAACAGCTCTTCATCAAGTAAGCCTTGGGCATCCGATTCGTACAAACGTCGAATCTTCCACTTGGGCACCCTTCTGGACCACTCGATCTCGCTTCGCCCGTCTTCCACAACACCCTCCATAGATAAACTTGGCCTGATCAACGTCTATCGCCTTGGCACCTTGCCCTCGGCCTGCCGCTGGGCGACGATCTCGTCGACCAGACGATCCGGCACCAGGTCGTAGCGGCGAAACTCCAGCGTGAAGGTGACCTGGCCCTGAGTGAGGCCACGCAGGTCGGTGGCGTAACCCCGCACCTCAGCCAGCGGCACGTCCCCCTCCGCCTTGCAGGTACTGCCCCGCACGTGTACCCCGTTCACCGATGTTCCGCTCCAACGCCAGTATGACAGAGACAGTGCCCCCCATCACCTTCCCTATTGACCGCAGCGAGGAATGCACAATCAGGGTCATCCCTTCGCTCACTCCAAGTCGTCTCAGATCTGAGGTCAAGGAATCAGTCGTGTGCAGCGGCTGTGTACTTTCATAACCGACGTTGTCAGACACTTGGGCTACTCCTCACTGTTTCGCAGCCTCGGTAAACGGCGCCGTCCACACATCGGCCCTGTGGGCTTTTCACAATTATGCACGTTAGACTAACTCAGATGCTCCATCACCGGTACTTTTCCCAATACGTGACCGAAGGCCCGGCCCACTGCTCGAACGCCAGCGTCCCAGTCTCATCCTGCGGCAGCCTCCCTTTCTCCCGCTGCCAGTACTCCCAAAAGCTGAGTTTCAGGTTGAGCATATAGAGTTGCTGCAACTCGACAAAACCAGACCTCGCAGGCTTGTGTTCCAGATAGGCCTGGACGAACGTGTCGGCCAACGCGGGCTCCCGTTCCAGGTACATTGTCACCGTTAACGAGAGATCCGCCGCGCCGTCCCCGAAGTGCGCCGTCATCCAGTCGAACACGCCGCCCACCTGCCAGCCGCCCTCAGCGTGCTTCACGACCACGTTGTGCTCTCCAAAGTCCGCGTGCACCACGCAAGGCCGGTAGGGAGAGTCAAACACAGGCATGGCCTCAGCGACTATGGATTCTGCCCACCGCACGTCAGAATCGGTGGTGTGGTCGTTATAGCTCGAAGATTCGGACATCTTTGTCCTGATGCGCTCCACCACCCACGCCCGATATCCTCCCTCGAAGGGCTGCACGCCACCTGTCTCGGGATCGTACTTGCCGGCGTGATCCCACGTCAGCGCCTGCATCTTCAACAACGTCTGGG
>DATKWP010000516.1:0-2731 GCA_035529535.1 Anaerolineae bacterium
CGAACGCTTCGGCGAAATGCTGTTCACCCACTTTGGCGTGTCTGGACCGCTCATCCTCTCGCTGAGCCGGCTGGCCGTGGACGCGCTGCGCGCGGGCCGGCACGTGACGCTGTCCATTGACCTCAAGCCCGCCCTCGACGAGCGCAAATTGGATGCCCGCCTGCTGCGCGACCTGGAGGCGCACGGCAAGCAGCAGTTCCACACCCTGCTCAAGGGGCTGCTCCCCCAGAAACTGATCCCGGTCTGCGCGGACCTGACCGGCATCCCTGCCGACAAAGTGGGCCACCAGGTCACGGCGCAGGAGCGGGAGCGGTTGCGCACCTGGCTGAAGGACTTGAGACTGGAGGTGACCGGCTACCGCCCGTTCGCCGAGGCGATCATCACCGCCGGCGGGGTGGACACGCGACAAGTGGACCCCTACACGATGGCCTCCCGCCTGGTCGAGGGCCTCTACTTTGCGGGCGAGGTGCTCGACGTAGACGCCGACACCGGTGGCTACAACTTGCAGGCGGCCTTCTCCACCGGCTGGCTGGCCGGCCGCTCGGCCGCCCTTAGCGCTAATCGCTAATCGCTAGTCGCGTATCGCATATCGCTGAGCCCTTCGGATGTACTCATCCGCGATCAGCGCTCGCTGTTCCCCGATCGCTGATGCGCTGACTCGCTAGAACCGTGTACTTGCGCCGGCCAGCGAGATAGGATACAATTCCAGGTGCAGGCCATAGCCCGGTGCCCCAGGCTCCTGTCTCACACCTGGCCAGGAGGTCACCGCCGCGAAATCAAGGAGTACCATGTTCCACGCATCCGATCGTGTCCTGGTCGCCATCATGAACAACCGGCGCGACTTTGAGATCGCGCGGGATGAGGGCTGGTACCGCATCCCTCAGAAGCACGCCCCCCCGAGCGCGACCGAGGCAGCCGTGCTGGCCTTTTACTTCACCAAAGCCTTCGCCGACGACAAGTGGTCCGTGCGCTGGTACGCCCCCGTACGTGGCCACGAACTGGCCCGCCGCCGCGACCTGTTCCCCGGCGAAGCCGACCATCCCCGCGCCGACGAGGCGTACTATAAACTGCAACTGGGGCCACTGATCGAGTTGGAGCGACCCATCCCCAGCCTGCGCTGGCGGCGCGTCAACTTCATCGAGACTTCCTGGGACCGCTTCACCGCGGCCGAGGAGGTCAACGACCTGTACGCCTCCGGCGCCGACGGGCTGTTCGTCACGCTCAAGGACGAGGGCTTCTGGCCAGAGCGGGAGTTCGAGGTATGCGAGGGGAGCGTGGAGTACGTGGTGGACATGGCGATTCCCTGCCGGGAGGGCACGGTGACGATCGCCGTGGGCGACCGCCCTGCCCCTGTCCATGCACTCCGTGATCCAGACCCCGGGGCCGTGCGCCGGGCAGTAGAAAGCCTGGGAGGTGAGCAGCCCGCAGCCTCTGACTGACTAACTGTCACCTCTCAGCAGAGACTCCAATGTCAAGTTGTCCGGTGGCAAGATGAAAGGAATGAAATACCGATAGGTGGCTTGCCCAAGCCAACGGTGCGGCGGGCTGGCGGCTTATCCGCCGCGCCGTCGGGCGCTTGCCAGTCTGATGAGTGATTTGGGATTTGGGGCTATGGCGATTGCGAGTACCGGAGCAGTCGGCGGCATCGTTGCAAGCCGCTCCCGGTCCTCGTGGGTTGGCTATCGGATCGTACGGGCCGCAAGATGTTCCTGTACCTCGGTTACCTGGCAGGCATAACCAGTCTCTCAGTTCTGGCTGTTTCGACATCCCTATGGCGCTTTTGTATTGTCCTGGTGCTGCAGACTATATTCATGGCGGTCAATGGGACTGTTGGGAATGCATTGGTGACGGACCTGGTGTCTCGAGAATCGCTCGGAAGAGGTTTGTCTCTGTTTGGCGCAACGAGCGGTTGCAGCCCTCCATTACCTCCAATCGCGGCCAGACATCCGGCCAGACCAAGTAGGCCTGTGGGCAGATAGCCAAGGCGCCCGGGTCATCGCCATGGCAGCCGCCGGATTTCCGCAAGATGTGGCGTTCATCATTTCCGTTTCAGGCTCTGGGGTGTCGGTGGCAGAGCATTCGGGGACGAGTATCGGGAGTACAAGGCGAGGGTTCCAAGGTTCATTTGCCTTGGCAAAGCGGGCAATGCGGCCTAAGCCATGGTCGGCGGGGCGGTCACCCACCCCGCCACTCCCTAACCGGACGTCACAGCCTTGCCGTAGGGAACGGAATATGCCCTACACAAGAGGCCCTGGCCTGTGTGAGCCGGGGCTTTCCGTTAATGCAAGCAAGGGCCTGGATGATAGCCGCTGATTTCAATCGTCGGCGCCGCCTGTCCCCAATGCGATACGCTCCCGGGTTTCCGGTGTGACATTTGTGCATCGTGTGGTATGATAGGGCGGCGTTGAGAAACTGAAGTCAACTTCACAGACAAGCCGCCTATCTCGAGCAGGAGCTCGAACCTCGGCTAGCCGAGGCGCAAGCTGGCAAACGAGAGGATTTACGTCTTTGAGAGCGACGACGTCACACAAGACAACCTTGCTGATCCAACCCTGAGCAAGAACTGAAAGGAGAAATACTACAATGAAAGGCTTGAGATGGATCCTGCTCGCTGTACTCTGTTTTTCCTTCCTGCCCGCGCAAGCGAGGTCAGCGCTCGCGGGCACACCGCAGAAGGCTGGCCTGGTGGCGATCTATGCTCCCAGCGGCCCTTGGATGTCCACCACGTCCA